>DATJUC010000257.1:0-9867 GCA_035502675.1 Candidatus Acidiferrales bacterium
GTAGGTTGCGGAGAGACCGGGCCCGCGGGGGGCGCCGGCGATCATAACGAGTTCGCCCACTTTGAGCGAGCTCAACGACGCGCTCCCTGCGAAGGCCGTGCTCGGCCCGACCGAAACTTCCAGCGGTTTGCCCGGCGAACCGGCCGGCGTGTAGTTCGTAACGTTGGATCCGCCCGGCGCGTCTTTCGCGGTCACGAACAGCGTGGGCTGCTGGATCGTGAAGCTCGACTTTTGCTTCGCGACGACGACGCCCATCGCGCCGCCGAGTCCCGGCTGCGGCTTCTTGGCAGCGTCGAGCAGCTGCTGCAGCTGCACCGGCTTGCCGTTGAATCCTTTGGGAGTCGGCACGACGACCGGTCAGGTTTGCTTCCCGGCAGCCGTAAAATGCCACGGGCTCTGCGACCCCGGGACCGCTTGGCCGGCGACGTCGCTCGGTGTGCCCGGGAGCGTCGAAATCGGAACGTCGCGCGCGCCGCAAGCCGTAAGCACACCCAGCACACATGCAAAAAATGCCGCCCGTGCCATAGCCAGCCCCCTCGCGCTCAAGGATGAAATTAGTATAGCACTTCGGCCTTCGTCGCGACCGCGCGAAGCAGAGGACGGCTAGCTCGCTGCATCGTGCGCGCCCGGGATAGCAAGGCCGAAGCAAGCCGCGTATGATGGGGGCCTCAAATGCGAAGCAAAGGAGGCGTACACGTGCCCTCTTCGAGTCAACCCAACATCATTGCGATCATGGGCGACGATATCGGCTGGTTCAATATCGGCGCCTATCATCAAGGCATCATGGCCGGCCGGACGCCGCATCTCGATCGCCTCGCTGCCGAAGGCATGCGCTTCACGGATTATTACGCCGAAGCCAGCTGCACGGCAGGGCGCGCCGCATTCATCACGGGTGAGTTGCCGAGGCGAACCGGGCTCACGACCGTCGGACAGGCCGGCGCGAAAGTCGGCATGCCGGACGAAGCACCGACGATCGCGACCGTCCTCAAGTCGATGGGCTACGCCACCGGGCAGTTCGGCAAAAACCATCTCGGGGATCTCAATCAGTACTTGCCGACGCTGCACGGCTTCGACGAATTCTTCGGGTATCTCTACCATCTGGACGCGATGGAAGACCCGTCGCATCCCAACTATCCGCAGCAGCTCAAAGACAAGCTCGGGCCGCGAAACATGCTGCACTGCTGGGCGACCGACGCGGACGATGCGACCGTCGATCCGCGCTGGGGCAAAGTCGGGAAGCAGCGGATCGAGGACTGCGGGACGCTCTATCCGGACCGGATGGAGACGGTCGACGACGAGATCCTCGAACACGCGATGAATTTCATCGACAAAGCCAAAGCCGACGACAAACCGTTCTTCGTCTGGCTGAATCCGACGCGCATGCACGTCGTCACGCATCTCTCCGAGAAATACGAGAGCATGCGCACGCCCGAGAACGGCTGGTCGGTGTACGAAGCCGGCATGGCGCAACTCGACGACATTGTCGGCGCGGTCATGCAGAAGCTCAAGGAAGACGGGCTCGAGAACGACACCATCGTGATGTTTACGACCGACAACGGGGCGGAGAACTTCACGTGGCCGGACGGCGGGCAGACGCCGTTCGCGGGCGGCAAAGGCTCGGTCACCGAAGGCGGATTCCGCGCACCGTGCATCGTGCGCTGGCCCGGCAACGTGCCGTCGGGGAAGGTCGAGAACGGCATCTTTGCAAGCCTCGACTGGTTCCCGACGTTCGTCGCGGCGGCCGGAAATCCGAATATCGTCGACGAGCTCAAGCAGGGCAAACAGCTCGGCGACCGGACCTACAAGGTGCATCTCGACGGCTACAACCAGCTGGAGCTGATTACCGGAAAAGGACCGTCGAACCGCCACGAGGTGTTCTACTTCGCGGAAGGGACGCTGGGCGCGGTGCGCGTCAACGATTACAAATACCGCTTCATCGATCAGCCCAACGGCTGGCTAGGCGGCACGGTCAAGCCGGACTGGCCGATTCTGGTCAACCTGCGGCTCGACCCGTTCGAGCGCTGCGGGATGGGCGGATCGCTGGCGTACTACAACTGGTTCGCGTACGAGTTCTGGCGGTTCGTGCTGGTGCAGCAAGTCGTTGCCCAGCTGGCCGAGACGGCGATCGAGTTTCCGCCGATGCAGGCCGGCGCGTCGTTCAATCTCGACGAGGTCAGGGACAAGATTCAGAAAGCGATGGCGTCGCACTCGGGCGCTTGACGCGAGTTTCGGGAAGGGGGTTGCGCTGCTACGTTCCGGGAAGCCGATCGAGAAAGTCCGCAGACAATCCCATCGACTTGAGGAACTCGATCTTCGTACAGCGCGCGCAGTACCCGTTGCGGCGCGAGAGCAGTCCCTTGTCGACGGCGACGAACGGCGTTGCGCAAATCGGACACTGGAAGAGATCGGCCATACCAATTCCTTTCCACTCCGGCCGAGGCGACTAAACCTCGTAAGCCTTCATTCATGGAATCGTCATCCGCCGCGAGAAGCTGAGAGACGCGCCGGCGAGGAGCGAACGAGGCCGCCGGCGCCCCGAGCGAAGGCGCCGAATCGTTGCGGCATGCGGCTGAGGCCCACCGCCTCGGCGCCGGCGGCGATTGCGCTGCGCGGCATCCCGTCGAACAACGCTTCGTCCGGATTTTGCGCGAGGGTCAAGCCCCCTCGCGACCGCACGCAATCGATCCCGGCGGCGCCGTCGTCGAGCAGCCCGGACAGCACGACGCCGCCGCCGCGCTTCCCGCACGCTTCGCCGATCGATCGGAACAACACGTCGACCGACGGCCGCGCGTGGCGCTCGCGGGGAGCGCTCGAGAAGCGATACCGGCCGTCGCCGCCGACGAGCAAGTGGACGCCGGCGGGAGCGACGACGACCCGGCCGCCGACAATCGGCTCTCCATCGCGCGCGTTGCCTACCGGTAAGGTGGACCAAAGGTTCAGGACGTTCTCCAGCCGTTCTTCCCGTTCGACCACCTGCCGATGCAGGACGATCGCAAAGGCGATCTCCCACTCGGCGCGCAGCTGCGGTAATAGGCACGCGAGCGCTTCGATCCCGCCGGCCGACGCTCCGATCCCGACGACTAGACCTGAAACCACCGGAGCGCGTCCAGGAACCGCTGCATTTTCCCAGCATACCCCAAGGAGATATGACGTCAAGCGAAACGAGCGGCAGCGACGGAGCTGCGCCGCCGAGTTTCCTGGTCGTTACGGGGTCGTCGGCGGGAGGCATCGACGCGCTCACGACGTTCGCGTCGCACTTGCCGGCGCAGCTTCCGGTTCCGATCGTCGTCGCACAGCATCTTTCGCCTCAGCACGAGAGCCATCTCGCGGACATTCTCTCCAAGAGCACGCCGCTCAACGTCGAGACGATCGCCGGCGAAGCCGAAGTGAAATCCGGCACGATCTACGTGGTGCCGCCGCGTCACGACGTCGAGGTGCTCGACTCGATCGCAGCCACGAAGCTGCAACTCTGCGAGGGCCCCAAGCCTTCGATCGACCGGCTTTTCACGACCGCGGCCGACGTGTACGGCGACCGCCTCATCGCCATCATCTTTTCGGGAATGGGCAGCGACGGCGCACGCGGCGCGCGCGCCGTCAAGTACGCCGGCGGCACGGTGATCGTGCAGGAGCCGAGCAGCGCCGGCTATCCGTCCATGCCGTTGGCGATTCCGCCGACCCTGGTCGACATCACCGCACCACCGGAGGCCATGGGAACGATCATCGCGGATCTGTTGGGCATCGCCGAGCTGCCCACCGAAGCGAACGAAAAGAACGTGCTGCGCACGCTGCTCGCGCAGTTGCGCGAGCACAGCGGAATCGACTTCTCGCAGTACAAGATGCCGACCATCATGCGGCGCCTCTCCCGCTTGATGATCTCGAGCGGCGTCGCCACGATCTCGGAGTATCTCACGTACCTCTCGCGCAACCCCGACGGCTATCAGCGTCTGGCCAACGCGTTTCTGATCAAGGTGACCGAGTTCTTCCGCGACGCGGCGCTCTTCGAGATGCTGCGCGATCACATCTTACCGGAGGTCATGCTCGAGGCGCGCGAGCAGTCGCGCGAGGTGCGAATCTGGTCGGCGGGAACGTCGACGGGCGAAGAAGCGTATTCGCTGGCGATCGTGTGTGCCGAGCTGATGCGCGACGAAGCGCCGGCCGTCAGCGTGCGGATCTTCGCGACCGACGTCGACGAGCAGGCGATCGCGTTCGCGCGCCGCGGGATCTACACGGCAGATTCGCTGCACGGCGTGCCGGACGCGCTCGTCGAACGATACTTCACGAAAATCGACGATCGCTACGAAGTCGCGAAACGGATTCGCAACATGACGGTCTTCGGCCAGCACGATTTGGGCCAGCGCGCGCCGTTCCCGCGGATCGATCTCGTGCTGTGCCGCAACGTTCTGATCTATTTTACCAAGGAGCTGCAGACCCGGGCGCTTCACCTGTTCGCGTTCGCGCTGCGCAACGGCGGCTCGCTGGTGCTGGGCAAGGCCGAATCGACCACACCCTTGCCGCAGCATTTCAAGCTCTACAACTCGACGCTGAAAATCTACGAACGGGTAGGAGAACGGGTGATCCTGCCGCCGGCGCGACTGAAGGGCCCGGCTCAGGCGCCGCCTTTGCCGTTCCCGGGCAGTGCCTCACGGGAGCTTCGATTGGTGCCAGACGGCGGCGACCTGCCAAGAGGCGCGACCAGCGACGCGTTGGCCGCGTATACCAATGCGTCGGACGCCGGCGTCGTCGTGGTCGACAAGAACTACGACATCGTCGCGATCAACTCGGCGGCTCGCGCGATGCTGCAGATTCACGGCGTCGGCGTCGGCAGCGATCTCATCCATCTGTTACCGGCGACCGGGGCGCAGCTGCGGGCGACGATCGATTCGGTGCTGGCGGGAGAGCCGGCCGAGCCGACCTCGCTGCTGGCCAGCGATCCGGTGACCGGCATCGACCGCTGGCTGCAGATCCATTGCTCGGCGCAGCGGTCGACCGCCGGGTTCGGCGAGACCGTCGGAATCGTCATCGTGGACGTGACGGGTTACGAGCGGCGGCTGGCGGAATTGAATGCGGATCTGGCGCGCGTTCGCGCCGAGTTGGGCGAGCAGTCGAGGCGCTCGCAGGAGCTTTCGTCGCGAGCGAAGAGCATGCTGGCGGCCAACCAAGAGCTGACGGCGGTCAACGCGGATCTGCGCACCTACAACGAGCAGCTGCTGGTGAACGCCGAGGAAGCCGCGTCCGCCAACGAAGAGATCGAGACGCTCAACGAGGAGATGCAGGCGACCAACGAAGAGCTCGAAACGCTCAACGAAGAGCTGCAGGCGACGGTCGAGGAGCTCAATACGACCAACGACGAGCTCGAAGCGCGCGGCACCGAACTGGAAGAAGCCAATCGGGCCAAACAGGCGCAGGTCGAAACGGCCAACGCACAGCGGACGGCACTCTCGCTCGCTCTCAACGCGGTGGCGCCGCCGTGTGCGATCGTCACCGCGGGCGGAGAGATCCGTTACATCGCGCGGCAGTTCGCCGAGCTCGACAACGGAGCAGTTTCGCGCGAAAGCTGGTGGCGCCGGGACGGTGAGGTGACGCTGGCGAGCGCGAAACGCTACGTTACGGCGGTTCGGCGCCTCGAAGGCGACGTATTCCTGGTGGTGTTCGAGCCGGCGAACGGCGCGTAGGCACTCGCCTTTCTGGGAATAGCCTGTAAAAGCAAAGCAACCGTCATCGATGCTCTCCCTTTACTTGCAATTCGTCTACCGGACGCAGCGACCCGCGCTCCTGTGGAAAGATCGTCACGGGCTCGTCTCTGCGAACGCGCGCGCCCAGGAGTTCGTGAACGATTTTGGGGCGAGCGAGGGGCTTTTTGGCGCCTGCCGGCGGGTAGCGTCGAGCGCTCGGCTAGAACGCGAGCGCTGCGGCGATGCCGAGTTTACGCTCGTTCCGCTGATCGATCAGTTCGGCAGGACCGAGGCCGTGCTGGCCATCGGAGGGGTCGACGAAGGCGAACTGCCGCTCGTGCTGCACGACGTGTACGGAACCTCGCGGCATTTTTCGCAACTGATGCATTTGCTGCCCCAAATCGTGCTGACGGCCCAGCCGGGCGGCGACTGGGAGTACGCCAGCCGGCGCTGGTACGACGTTACGGGAGATATTCCGGCGCGCAACGACGTCGCCGCCGGCGTATGGAACGCCACCGGCGAGCGGGCGAACCGGTTCGGCGAACGGTGGCGCGAGGGCGTCGAAAGCCGCGAGCCGTTCTCGTTCGAGTTCCTCCTCACGACGGCGACGGGCGCGCGCTGGTACGACCTGCGTGCGTTGCCGTGCCTTCAAAACGGCCATCTCGCCAAGTGGATCGTGACGCTCGACGACGTGCACGAGAAGGTCGTTACGCGAGAAAGCTTGGCGGCCGCCAACAAGCGTCTCGAGGTGCTGGCCGAGGTCGGAGCCATCTTGCTCGATCCCGGACAGGAACCCGGCGAGAGCGTTCCCCGGGCGCTGGCCGCGGCGGCCGCGTCGCTCGACGCGCTGTGGATTGCGAGCTTCGACTTCGAAGGAACGCGAACGGTCGCCGGATATCCGGCCGAAGCGCGCATGTACGAGCGCGTCTTGCAAGGATCCGACGAACTCTCGGGCGTGGCCGTCTTCACCTATCGGTGGAACGGCAACGATCCCCGCTACGTCGTCAAGGTACCGCTCGATCTGGGACCCGGCCGGCACACGCTGGCCGTCGTCGCGCCGGGCGGGCGCGAGCCGTTCGACGAGCACGAGATTCATTTGGTGCGCGAAGTGGCGCTGCGTTTGTCGAGCGCGATTCAGAGCCGCATCGCCTTTCGCCGCGAGGCGCGCGTGGCGGCGGTCCTGCAGCGGGCGATGCTGCCGGTGTCGCTGCCGCAGCCGTTCGGCGTCCGCTTCGACGTCGGCTACCGTCCGGCCGAATCGCAGCTGCTCGTCGGCGGAGATTGGTACGATGCGTTCGAGCTTCCCGACGGGCGAGTCGCGTTTTCGATCGGCGACGTCGCAGGGCACGGTCTCGAGGCGGCGACGACGATGGGTCACGTGCGCGAGACCTTACGCGACTGCGGCTTGCAAGGTCTTTCTCCGGGCGACGCGCTCGCGCACACCAACGCCGGCGTGTTTGCTCGCGGCCACGAGCTGATCACCGCGCTGCTGGGATATCTCGATCCGCTCACGCTGCGCGTCGAATACGCGTGCGCCGGCCACACGCCGCCGTACGTGGTGGAGGCCGACGGGAGCTGGCATCCGTTCGCGTGCTCGGGCGTGATCCTGGGAGCCGTGCCGCGCGCCGAATACGAGACGCAGTCGATGCGATTGACGCAGGGCGCGGCGCTGGTGCTCTACACCGACGGCTTGCTCGAGTTCGCTCGCGACATCGACCGCGGCGAGCAGCAGCTGCGGCGAGTCCTGGCGCGCTGGGGCGGCTCGGGTTTCGGCGAGAGTGCGGCCGAGCTGCTCGACGCGGTGCTTAACGGCGAGCAAGCCGAGGACGACACCGCGATTCTGGTCGTTCGCGCGCTGCCGCTGGCCAGGATCGACGCGAGCGTTCCGGCGCAGCCGAGCAGCGCGCCGCGCGCTCGCGCGGCGATCGGCCGCGTGCTGGCCGATGCGGTTTGCGGCGAGCGCGCCGGCGATTTCTTGCTCGCGATGTGCGAAGGCGTCAACAACGCGATCGAACACGGCTCGCGCTCGGCGCAGGATCGCGTGCATTTCTCGGTCAGCCGCGATACGTTCGGTCTACACGGTGCGATTACGAGCTCCGGTCCGTGGGTCGATCATACGCCGAGCATCGAGCGCGGCCGCGGCTTGATGCTCATGCGCGCGCTCGCCGACAAGTTCGAGATCAAGGTCGACGAGCACGGCACGACGGTCGATCTGCAACTCGACGCACCCGCACAACACGGCGCTCTGCGCGCCTAGCGGCGGGACCGATTCCATAAACCGTACGCTGAGATCGTTAGCGACACCAGCGAAAGAACCGCAAGCGCCAGCAGCGTCCAGACGAAGAAGAAGGCTCCGCTCAACCTGCCGATCGCAATGCCCGCAAGGCCTCCGGTACCGGTGAGGTGGGTCACGAAAACGACCAGCCCGAGGAGCGATCCGAGCAACACGATCGCCTGCCCCGTCCGGCGTTCGGCCAGCAGCAGGGTTCCGTAGAGCCAAACGGCTAGAATCGCTGCCATCAGGATATTTGACGCTACGCTTTTTTCCGAGCCGTATGCGACGTCATCCGCCAGATGGAACGAGACGAGAAGGATCGAGAGCAGCGACGTCACCCTCAGTACGAGGTTCGGCTTCACGCCGAGCGCCTTCTCAATCAAACGTGCGAGAGCCTGCGGCCGGGCAGGTTTTGGCGACGTGCGACACGCGGCGGCGGGCTTGCATTTTCGGGATAGCCGCGGTTGGGCGAATCGAGTAGCATGGGCGTATCGTCGAAACGCAAGCCATGGTGCCTCGCCGGGCGTTTTAGTGGCTGCGGGCCGTCGCGTTGCCTACAGGAGATTACGGTCTTGGGTTCTTGGAGTTGCAATCGCCGGATGCCGGACGGCTTACGGGCGCGCTTTGCGGGATCGCTCGCGCGGAAAACGGCAGCCGCTCTCGCGCTGCTGGCCTGTCTCGCGCCCGCAATCGGCGTCGCGCAGCCCGCGCCCTCGCCCTCGCCCTCGGCCACGCCGCAAGCGCCGGCGCCACCGGCGCCCGTCGAAGCGCCGTCAGCGGCTCCGGCGGACGGCGGGTTCGACGCCAGTAAGCTCACACCGCAGCAACAGGCGGCGCTGCAAGAAGCCATCATCAAAGCATCGCAGAACCCGGTCGGCAACATTGCGGTGGTGCCGTTTCAGTTCAACAACAACTACGGCATCGCGCCGTACGACCGGTATCAGTTCAATCTCAACGTTCAGCCGGTCGTTCCGTTCATGCTGTCTGCGAACCTCAATCTGATCGCACGAACGATCGTTCCGATCGTGGTGAATCCTTCGACTGCGCCGCCGCAGGTCTGCGCGACGCCGGCGGGATGCGGCTCGACGTTCGGCCTGAGCGACATCCAAGAGCAGCTCTATTTTGCGCCGAAAACCAAGCCCGGCGCGCTGATTTGGGGCGCGGGGCCGATCTTTCAGTTTCCTACCGCTTCGCCGAGCACGCTCGGAACGCGGCAGTGGTCGGCCGGACCCGCCGCCGTCGGTCTGGTCATGCCCGGCCCGTGGGTGATGGGCGTTCTCGCGACCCAACTCTGGTCGTTCACGGGCGCCGCCAACGCGCCGAAAGTGAACTCGGGGCTGCTGCAGCCGTTCGTCAACTACAACCTCAAGGGCGGTTGGGCGATTACCACCGCGCCGATCATTACGGCCAACTACAACGCACCGGCTACGAAATGGTCGGTGCCGATCGGCGGAGGCGGCAGCAAGACGTTCAAACTCGGCGATCAACCGATGCAGATCAGCCTGTTCTACTACAGCTTCGTTTCGCGCAGCGTCGGAACGCCTCAGACGAACCTGCGCGTCGTGTGGAGCTTGCTCTACCCGATCAAGCGCGGCATCAACTTACAGGACATCCTGCAAGAGAACGGCGTATCCCAGCCGTAACCGGCCGGAAGGCTGCGGTCGCAGCGTCGCTCGGTTACCGTCCTTTGTCGGCTTCGGGGCTTACGAAGATCTTGTCGCCCTCGATGCGCGTTGCGTACGTCTCGATCGACAGTCCCGAGCCTCCGACGATATTCCCGCTCGTAACGTCGAAGCATAGACCGTGGGCCCGGCATTTTACGACCTTGCCGTCGAGCTTGCCCCACCCCAGCGACGAACCGGCGTGCGGACAGGAATCGCCGGTGGCGAAGATTTCGCCGCCCACGTTGAACAACGCGAT
>DATJUC010000258.1:0-13543 GCA_035502675.1 Candidatus Acidiferrales bacterium
GCCGAGCTGTGAAAGTTCTCGACCGGTTCGGCCGCGCGACGATCGACTTTTTCGAATACGCCGGCGGCTTGACGATGCTCTCGCTGGAGTCGGCGGGTTTCATGGTACGCCTGCGCGTCCGGATCGCCGAAACGATCTCGCAGGCAGCACTGCTGGGCGTGCAGTCGTGGATCATCGTCGTGCTGACGTCGCTGTTCACCGGCATGGTGATCTCGCTGGAGTCGGCGCAGCAGGCCGTTCAATACGGCTTCGGCAGCTTCGTCGGCGGCGCCGTCGCCTACGGCACCGTGCGCGAGCTGGGACCGATGCTGACGGCAGTCGTGGTCGCCGGCCGCGTCGGCGCGGCGATCGCCGCCGAGCTGGGATCGATGGTCGTCACCGAGCAGATCGAAGCGCTGCGCTCGATGGGATTGGAGCCGTCGCGCTTTCTGGTCGTGCCGCGACTGGTAGCCCTGCTCCTCATGCTTCCGATGCTGACGATCTTCGCCGACGTCGTCTCGATCTTGGGTGGAATGTGGGTCGCCTTCAACTACGCGCACATCTCGTACGACACGTTCATGTCGTCGGTACGCGAAACGATCGGCTTCGACGACGTCCTCAAGGGTCTGGTCAAGTCGCTGGTTTTCGCGGTGATCATCGCGATGGTCGGCGCCTATCAGGGGCTATCGACCAAAGGCGGCGCGGCCGGCGTCGGCAAGTCGACGACCAGCGCGGTCGTGCTTTCGATCATCCTGATTTTCGCCTCGAACTTCGTCCTGTCGTTTCTGCTGTTCGGCGGCCGATGACGCAAACGGCTCGTGCGTCGCAACCCGATCTCGTCGCCCAGCTCGCCGACGTCTCGCTGGCGTTCGGCGATCGCGTCGTGCTGAGTAACTGCAGCCTCGACATCGTCGAGGGCGCGATTACGTGTATCGTAGGGCTTTCGGGCGCCGGAAAGTCGACGATCGTCCGGCTCCTGGACGGGCTATTGCGGCCGGACGAAGGGCACGTCTACGTGCGCGGCCAGGACATCTGTCATCTCACCGAGGAGCAGCTCATTCCGGTTCGGCAGAAGATCAGCTTGTCGTTTCAGTTCGCCGCGCTGCTGGACAGCCTGACGATCGGCGAGAACGTGGCGCTTCCGCTGCAAGAGAACACGACGATGTCGGCAAGCGAGATCCGCGGACGCGTCAACGAGTCCCTCGATAGCGTCGGGCTCCTGCACACCTTCGACAATCTGCCGAACGAGCTCTCCGGCGGCATGTTAAAACGGGCCGGATTCGCGCGCGCCATCGCGACCCGGCCGGAGCTGATCCTCTACGACGAACCGACGACCGGCTTGGACCCGATCGTCACCCATCTCATCACCGAGACGATCGTCAAGCTTCGACAAAAGCTCAACGGCACGGCCGTCGTGATCTCGCACGACTTGCAGTCGATCTACATGATGGCCGATTACGTCGCGATGCTCTTCGAGGGCGCCGTGATCGCGTACGACACGGTCGACAACTTTCGCCGGTCGCCCAACCCAATCGTCCAGCAGTTCATCCAGGGCTCCGAAGTAGGCCCTATACCCATCTAGACGCATCGCGCGCGTCTCGATGGGCACCCGGTGTTCGAAAGGCACTCCGCGTCGCTGCGCGACGCTGCGCGCCCCCGCGCGCAAAGCGCGCGGGTCCCCAAGGCGCGGACGCGCATTTCGATGGGCTCGCCGAGCGCCTTCGGCACCGGACCGGTGACGGCGGTTCCGACCGGTCAGGCGTTCGCGATACAGAACTGGACGGTGGCTCGTGAGACGTCGAGCGCCCGACGAGGCGATTTCGGCACGACCGGGTAATACCGGGCGCATATGACGAGGCAAGCTCAGGTCGGGGCCTTCACGCTGCTGGCGCTCCTGTTCCTGTTCCTGGTTTTCTACTACATCGAGAACGTCGGCACGAAGACCACGGGCTACAAGATCGGCGTCCACTTTCAGTCCGCCGCGGGCTTGACCGACGGCGCGCTGGTCTACTTCAGCGGCGTCAACGTCGGCGCCGTCGACTCGATCTCGCTGTTGCCCGACAACACCGTCGACGTCGTTTTAGCGGTCAATCGCGACCTCGACATTCCGGTCGAATCGAAGTTTTTGATTCAAGCCCCGCTCACCGGGTCGCCGAACGTCATTATCGTCCCGCCGCCGGCACGGCCGGGCTTGGCGCTGCTACCCAAGCAGGTATTGCCGGTGAGCCAACAGCCGCAGGGTACCAATAGCGCGTCGATCGCCGATTTGCTGCAGCAGGGCCAAGGCGAGATCAAGCGCTTCGACGTGGTGATGCAAGAATTGGAGCAGCGGACGCCCAAGCTGCTCGACACGCTGCAAACGACGCTGGACAACGCCAACGCGCTGACCCTCGCGGCAAACCAGTCGATGCAGCGGCTCTCGGGCGAGCTGTCGACGATCGGCAGCAGCCTGCAGACGAGCCTGACGACCGCAAGCGCGAATATCGACCAGCTGACCGGCACGCTGAACGCCGCCGCCACCGGCGACTCCAAGAAGGTTACCGCGCTGCTGGATCGCCTCAACGCGACCGCGGTGTCGCTGAACAACTCGATGAACTCGATCGAGGGGCTGGCCACCAACCCGCAGCTCAAAGCCAACGTGCTGGCGACCACGCAGAGCATCGCCGACACGACCGCCAATCTCGCTAAGCTGACGGGGGATCTGCGCAACGTCACCGGCGATCCGCAAACGCAGGCACAGATGCGCAACACGATCGCAAACCTCGACGCGGTCCTCCAGAAATCCAACTCGCTGCTGGGTGAGCTGGGGGGAACCAGCAGCGTCTACGGCGTCGACGCCGGCGCCACGCCCGCGCCGCCGTACAGCATCCCCAGCAGCTCCCCGTACCCGCAGGTGCCGCCGTCGGGCGCTTCGCCGGCGCAGACGGCTCAGTCCGAACAGCGCGCCGCGCAGGCGGCGCTGGGTCCGCAGCAGCGTTCGGCGCTCCAATCGAAGCTCGGGACGTTGGCGTCGAACCTGGTCGCGCTGCAAATTCGCTTGAGCGGTTTGTCGGTGCAGCAGAACGCGGGGCTCAATCCGGTGCTGACCTCGAGCCAGGGACCGCTGGGCGACATCAATGCGATCATCTTGCCGCACGCATCCACGAACTTCATGGTCGGTGCCAACGCCATCGGCAACAACACCACCTGGAACGCCGTGCTGCAAGAGAACAAGGGCGGCTTTACCTACGGAGGCGGCGTGCTCTACTCGCAGATCGGGGTTCTGGGCCGGTACACCTCGCAGAACCGGTGGGGCCTGGAGACGCGCGTCTACGATCTCACGTATCCGATGATCGATCTGTACGGCAACTACCGAATCTTCCCGGGCGCGGAGTTGTTTTTCGGGCAGCGAGACATGACGCACGCGTCGCGCCGAAACACCTACGGCCTGCAGTATCAGTTCTGAGGAGGCAAGCGTGACGGCCGCCATCGAGCGCCGGCCGCGGGTCGGCATCATCGGCTCGGGCGCCATGGGGACGCTCTTTGGCTACCATTTGGCGCTCAACTGCGACGTCACGATCTTGGACAGCAACCGGGAAGTCGCCGAAATCATCGAGCGCGAGGGACTTTGCGCGAACGACGGGCCGCCGCGCCCCGTGTCGGTCGCACGCAAGGCGCGCGAGCTATACGGTTCGCAAGTGCTCTTCCTGTTCGTGAAGGCGGTCGACACGCTGCGCGCGTTGCGCCCGTTTGCAGGCGAGCTGGACCCGGCCGCGCCGATCGTCTCGCTGCAGAACGGCGTCGGCAACGAAGACGCGATCAAGACCGCGCTCGGCGGTGCCGTGCCCGTCATCTTGGGCATCACGACCGAGTCGTCGCAGACCCTGCGCCCCGGCCGGGTGCGCGCCTCGGACGGCGGAACGACGATCATCGGTTCGACGTCGGCGGCTCCGAAAACGTCGCGATTGGTCGCCGACCTGCTGGTCGGCAGCGGGATGCGCGCCGCGGTCGTCCACGACATTCGGCCGCATTTGTGGGGAAAGCTGGTAGCCAACGCGGCCGTCAACGCGCTCTCGGCGATCCTGGACTGCCCGGCCGGCGACATTCCCGCGGATCCGAACGCGGCGCGCTTGGCCGAGTCGCTGGCGGAGGAGGCCGCCGCCGTCGCAGCCGCGCTCAAGATCAATCTGCCGTTCGTCAATCCGTGGCAGTACGTCACCGAAGTCATTGCGCTGGGAGCCGACGCCAAGAGCTCGATGGCATTCGATCTGGAATCGGGGCATCCCAGCGAGATCGACCACATCAACGGCGCGGTCGTGGCGTTCGGCCGCCGCACCGGAACGCCGACGCCCTACAACGATGCGATGCTGCGTCTGGTCAAAGCGCGCGAGTCGCTGCTCGCGCGGTCACGCCTCGGGGTGAAGGCGCAATAGGCGAACCGTACCGGCGCGGGTCTCGACGTCGATGCGCTGCGCGCTGCCGCCGTTAACGGCGCCGTCGATCGTCTCCGAGGCGCCGCTCGACGTGCCGCGCAAATCGAAATCCGTGAACAGCGTCCCGTCGTCGGTATGCATCCGAACGCGAAACTTCGCTTGTTCGTTGACCCAAACCACGACGTCCCCGCGGCCGCTGCGAAACACGAGCGTACCGGGCCAAGACGTTCCGCCGACCGTTATGCCCAGATTCCCGGTAACGGTCGAGGCGCTGGCGTACCCGGGAACGATCGCCTGTACGTTGCCGTTGCCGGCGAAAAGATTGGCCGGCCCGGGAATGTTGGTGACGCGAACGTCGCCGCTTTGCGAGTGGACGACCAGCGTCACGCCGGAGGGCACCCGTACGAGCAGATCGGCGAGCCGATCGGGAGCGTCGACGACGATGCCGGTTCGGTTCGGGCGCACGGTCGGCGCCGGCGGCGGCGTGCCTTTCGCCATCGCGGTAGCCGAGACGGTAAACCGGTTGGACGGTTCGCCGACGGCCGGGGCGAAGGCGCTCAACGTCGTCGATGCAACCCTGACCTCCATCGTTCTGCCGGGTGCCAGCGAGCCGACGGTCGTCGAATACGGCGCGGCTGAAGAGCACGCCGCGACCGCGAGGAGAAGAAGAAGTCCGAGGATTTTCACGGGGAGGGGGCTTCGATGAGGCGTTCGGCACGACATGCGGCCGCGTTTGCGCTGCTGGTAGCCGGCGGGTGCGGCGCCGGCGTTTCGCAGAGCGCCGCGCCGCCCGTGGCCGCGCAAGCCGGCGTCCTTCCGGCGGCCGCGCGATGGGTGCCGGCGGCCGGGTCGAGCTATCAGATTCAGTACGACGGCAACCTCGACACCGCGATTGCGGCGGACAGCTACGACCTCGACGCGTTCGACACGCCGGCCGCGGCGATCGCGCGGCTGCACGCGCAGGGCCGGCACGCGGTCTGCTACGTCGACGTCGGCACGTGGGAGCGCTGGCGTCCGGATGCCAAAGACTTTCCCAAGAGCGTTCTCGGGAAGCCGGACGGTGGCTGGCCGGGAGAGCGCTGGCTCGACATTCGGCAAACCTCGATCCTGGAACCGATCATGGCCAAGCGGTACGACATGTGTGAGTCCAAGGGCTTCGACGCAATCGATCCGGACAACATCGACGGCTACACCAACGAAACCGGGTTTCCGCTGACCGCGGCCGAGCAACTCGTCTACGGCGCGTGGGTCGCCCAAGCGGCGCATCGCCGCGGGCTCAGCGTCGCGCAGAAGAACGACAACGGGCAGGTCGCGCAGATCGCGAAGCTGTTCGACTTCGGCGTCGTCGAACAGTGCTTCGTCCAGCACTGGTGCGGCCAGTTCGCGGGTTATACGAGCCGGGGCGCTTTGGTCGTGGACGTCGAGTACGGACTGAAGCCGCAGCGCTTCCGAGCCGAGACGTGTCCGTCGGACGCGCGATACGCGGAAACGGCGATCCTCAAACGCCTCGCACTGACGGCTTGGATCGTGACCTGCGCGTCGCCTTAAGCGGGCATCGACTTCCACGCGAGCACGTCCTCGAGCTCGCGCGCCCGGGAGAAGAGATAGCCTTGTGCGTTGACGACGCCGAGCCGGCGCAGCGCCTCGAGCTGGTCCTGCGTTTCGACGCCTTCGGCGACCGTATAGAGCGAGAGCGTCTTGGCCAAGGCAACGATGCTCGCGACGATGGCGGCGGCTTGTTCGTCGCCCGGCAGCGGGGCCACGAACGAACGATCGATCTTGACGCCGGCGATCGGCAGGCGGTGCAGATACGCCAGCGAGGAGTGTCCCGAGCCGAAATCGTCGAGCACGATCTGTAGCCCCATCCGCTTCAGCCGGTCGAGCGTGTAGCGGGCGCGCTCTGCGTTGGACATGATCGCCGTTTCGGTGATCTCCAAGCGCAGTCGCTCGGGAGCGACGCCGTAGTGCTTGAGAACGGTGCCGACCGTCGAGGCCAAGTCGGGGGCCGTAATGTGGGCGGCCGAGAGATTTACCGCCAGCGTTGCTTCCGGAAAGCGCGCAAAAATCGCGGCGGCGTCGCGGCAGACGCACTCGAGCATCAGGGCATCGATGCGATTGATGAGCTCGCGCCGCTCGGCAAAAGGAATGAACTCGTGGGCTTCGACGGTTCCGTCGGGTTTGCGCCATCGGGCGAGCGCCTCGAACGAAACCAGATGGCCGCGCTGCGTGTCGACGATCGGCTGATAGTAGGCGACGAGCGCGCCCTCGTCGATCGCGCGCCGCAGATCGTGGTCGAGCTGCGATTCGACGGCGACGCGGTCGCGCATCGGCCGGTCGAACGTCGCGTAGCCGGCGCGGCCGCGGCGCTTGGCTTCGTACATCGCGATGTCGGCGTCGCGAAGCACGTCTTCGGCGGCGGCGTACCCGGCGTCGAGCAAGACGATGCCGATCGACGCGGTAGCGAAGGTGGTTCGCCCGCCGAGCAGGACGGGTTCGCGCACCGCGCTCAAAATGCGCTGCGCAAGCCCTGCGGCTCCGTCCGACTCGGCCGAAGCGATAACGAGAAACTCGTCGCCGCCCAGGCGCGCGACCGACGACACCGGCAGCTGCGACAGGCGGGCGCCGACGACTTTGATCAGTTCGTCGCCGGCCGGATGCCCGAGCGTCTCGTTGAGGATGTTGAAGCGGTCTAAGTCGATGAGCAGGACGGCATCGCCGGCTTTCCCGCCGTTCAGCAGGCCGCGGACGGTCTCGAGAAAGGCTTCGCGGTTCGGCAGCCCGGTCAGCGCGTCGGTGTAGGCAGCTTTGCGCAACTCGGTTTCGACGCGCTTGCCGATCGCGATCTCCGTTTCGAGACGCCGGCGCTCGGCCTCCAGAGCGATTTCCGACTCGCGCGAACGCCAAAACGCGAACAGGACGCCAGCAACGATTGCAGCCAGAACCCAGACCCCGATCGCCGCCAGCACGGTCGCCGTCACCACGGCGCGCTGCCTCGCACGCAGCCCCCGGGCGTCGGTGGAAAGGTGCACGTAGGCGCCGGTGTAGCGCATCGGAACGGACCGGTCGATCCGCGCGGCCGGATCCGTCAGCGGAGCGGTCACGACCAGTTGACGTCCGCGGCGGCTGCTTTCGATCCATGCCACGTCGCCCGCCTCGAGCGGCGCGGACATCAGGCGCTTGAAATCGCCGGTGAGGACGTCGACCGTGACCACGCCGGTCGGCCGTCCGTTGCGCGAAAACGCCTGCAGCGTGCTGATGAAGCTCTTACCGTCCTCCGCGTAGGGTCCGGCGTAGACGATGCGGCCGGGAGCGGCGGTGGCCCGCTGCCACCAAAGCTCGCGCGTATAGTCGAGGTCGGAGGGCCGCTGCAGCATTTGTACGACCCCTCTGCGTCCGGCTTCGTCGTAAATCGCGTACAGGTGCCTTCCGGGCGCGAACGCCCCCGGAACGTAGAAGACGCCCAAGCCGTAGATGTTGGACGTGCGCCGTGCCAAAAACAGTTCGCCGACGAGCCGCTCGGCCGAGGCCCGCTCGTTGACGGGCGCCAGCGTTTGCGCCGCGGCGGCGGCGAGCTGGATCGCGCGGCCGAAATAGTCGTCGATGCGGACCTCGACGCTTTTGAGGCGTACCAGCTGCGACGCCGAGAACGCCTCGTCGTCGGTACGAATGCGGCTGCGCGCGTTGAGCGCCAGCAGCGCGGTAGCCCCCAGCGCGATCAAACCCAGGATCGGCAGCCAGATCCACGGAGGACGAGCCGCGCGCGGCACTAGGGAATCTCGTTCCGATCGCGCGGATGGTGGCGTTCGTAGCTCTGCCGGACGTGCTCGAGCGTCATTTGCGCGTAAATTTGGGTGGTCTGAACGCTTTCGTGTCCGAGGAACTCCTTGATGGTCATCAGATCGACGCCGCTTTTATGCAAATGCGTCGCCACCGAATGTCTCATCGTGTGCGGCGTGATTTTCCCTTCGAGTCCACTGAGCCGGACGTACGCCTTGAAGACTTTGCCCGCCTGCTGATAGCTCAGCCGGCGATGTTGGGCGCTCACGAAGAGCGCGCCGTCGGGACAGTGCGGACGGACGTTGAGATACGCGCGCAGCGCGTCGGCGGTGGCCTGATTGAAGAACACGATTCGTTGCTTGTTGCCTTTGCCGATGACGCGGATCGTCCGGTCCTCGAAGTTGACGTCGGCGACGTCGATGCCGACGAGCTCGGCTCGCCGGATGCCGCTGGCGTACAGCAGCTCCAGCATGGCGACGTCGCGGCGCCAGCGCGCTTCGGGCTCGCCGGCGGGCGGACGCGTCCCGATCAGCTTCATGACCTCGTGGACGGGCAGCGCCTTGGGCAAGCGCTTGGGTAGTCCGATGTTTTGGATCTCGGCGGCCGGGTTGTCGCTGCGATGGCCCTCGCGTTTGAGGAACGCGAAAAAGCGCCGCATCACCGCCAGCTTGCGGCGGATTCCGGCCGCGCTGTAGCGCCGCGCCGACAGATCCATGACGAAGCGGCGGATCGACGACGGCGTGGCTTCCAGAAACGCGCTGCCGAACGGGCCGCGATACGGCGATCCGTCGGAATCCGTTCCGGCGCGGCCCTCCAAAAACGCACCCAGCAGTTCGACGTCGCGGGCGTATTCGTGGACGGTGCGCGGTCCGCGACGAAGCTCCATCGTCAGATACGCCACGAAGTCGGCGACCTGCGGATCGACGGGGCGCCAATCGCGGCAGCGCCCGTCGGGGCGCCCGGTGTTGGGATTGGTGCCGCCCTGCGAAGCTTCCAAGCCTTCTCTACCCTCCATATTAGTAGCGCAAATATTGGTTTGTGCTATTCCGGCTGAAGAGGCGAGGAACCTGCCGCTCGCAGGTGGGCGCTCGGGAGCGCACGGAAACCCGCACCCATGTTCTTGGCTTCTCCCGCAGTGCGTCTCGCACCCAAGACCTTGCGCCGGCCGCGCCTCGAGCGATGGCTGTCGGGGCAAGCTTCGCTGCCGGTCCGGTTCGTCGTGGCGCCGCCCGGGATGGGCAAGACGACGTTGCTGATCCAGTATTTGCAATCGGTCGAACACCCGAGCGCGTACTGTGCTCTCGAGCCCGACGCGACGCCCTCAAAGCTGTATGCGGCCATCGGCGCCGCCCTGAACCTGCGTAAGCCGCCGGCCAGCGAGATCGACGTGCTGGTCGCGTTGCGCCAAGCCGCTGCGGCGGCGTCGCTGGAGCTGGCCGTCGACGACGCGGACAACGCCACACCCGAGACGCTGGCGGTGCTGAGCAAGCTGATCGAGAGCGTCCCGGACGGCGTCGGGTTGATGTACGCCGGCCGCTCGCGGGAGGCGCTCGACACGGCGCGCTGGATCTCGGCCGGACTCGGAGCGCTCTGCGACGCGCGCCGCTTGGCGCTGGACCGCAGCGACATCGCGACGCTGGCCGACGCGAGCGCCGTGGGCTACAGCCACGCGGACGTCGCGCGCCTGCTGGACGAGAGCGACGGCTGGGCGGTCGTGGTGAGCGGGGCGGTGCGCGCGGCCGTCGAGGACGAGCGCTCGCTGCACGATGCTTACGATCATTGGCGCAACGCCTACGGGGAGGTCTTCCTCGACTTCGTGGTCTCGCATCTGCGCAACGCGGGCGACGAAGACCGCGCCCTGGTGCAGAGCTTGATCAATGGGATCGGCGTCAACGACGCGGACGCCTTGCGGCGCCTGGAAGCGCGCGGACTGTTCGCGATCAACGACGGCACCGGCGTGCGGCCGCTGCGAGCCGTACAGCAGGCTCGCGCCGTTCCGACCAAAGGCGTCGAGACGTCGGTTCCGATGGTCGTGCGCATGCTGGGACGGTTCGGGGTGCAGATCGCGGGTCGTAACGTGGAGTGGGTGCGGCGTCGCGATCAGCAAATCGTCAAGTATCTTCTGCTTCGGCCGGGTGCGACGGCGACGCGCCAGGAGCTGGCGACGATGTTCTGGCCCGGCGCGAACCGGCAGCTTGCGATGCAGAGCGTGCGGACGGCCTGCAGCAACATTCGAAAGGCGATCGCGGGTGCGGTCGGCTACGCGCGGGTCGACCGGTACTTCCGCGCCTCGGACAACGTGATCGTGATCGATCTCGGCAACGTCGTCACCGACGTCGGCCGCTTTACGGCCCACGCGATGGCCGGAGACGCGTCGTACGATCGCGGCGATCCGGCCGATGCCGCGACCCACTATCAGGCCGCCGAGAAGATTTACGCGGGACGGCTGCTCGAGGACGACGCCCCCGAAACGTGGTTCGCGCAGCAAGCAGCTACGCTGGACGATCGCTTCGCGCTGGTGCTCGAACGTCTGGCCGAGTCGGCCTACGATGCCGGCGACATCAAACACGCCGCCGAGTACGCGTACCGCGCCAAACTCATCAATCCGGACCAGCCCCAGCTCGTGCGTCTGCTCTCGCAGATGAAAGAATCTTCCAAGCCCGCCTAGCCGTGAGCGAGGATCTGCCGGTCCTGCGGACGCCGCGCTTGACGCTGTGCATCCTAGGCCCCCAAGCCGCGCACCGCTACGTCGAGTACGGTCGCGAGAACGAAGCGTTTCACGCGCCTTGGAACCCGCCGCTGACGGACGCGCACCGCGATCCGGCGGCCGTGGCAGCGATGCGCCGGCAAGCCGTCGAGCACGCGCGCGCCGGCACGGCTTTCTCCTTCGCGCTGCTGGCCGGCGACGGTGCCGGGGACGCACCGATCTTGGGCACGGTGACGTTCGGAGGCGTAGTGCGGGGCGTCTTCCAGTGCGCGACGCTCGGCTACACGCTGGATCGTCGCGCGCAGGGATTCGGCTATATGACCGAAGCGCTGCAAACCGGAGTCGACTTCGCCTTCAACACGCTGCACCTGCACCGAATCGAGGCGGCCTACATGCCGCACAATCGGCGCAGCGCGGCGGTGCTGCGGCGTCTCGGGTTCACCGTCGAAGGTCACGCAAAGGCGTACCTGTTCGTCGCCGGGCAGTGGCGCGACCACGTGTTGACGTCGCTGACCAATCCGCTGGCGGCCGCGCCGCCCGGCTACGAGGCTTCTTCTTCCGCTAGATCTTGACCGTGAGCGACGCGGCGAACTGAATCGGCTCGACCACGCCCAAGAAGCCCGTGTTGTTGCCGTTGAACCAGAACGAATACGGGTAGCGCAACTGCGCGGGCGGCACCGCCGAGTACGAGTTGGGGTAGAAGTTGCCGGCCGGATACAAGAAGTTGGTCGGCAGCGATCCGTACTGGCAGACCCAGGGGTTGTCCCACGCGTAGCCGCGCTGTCCGCAGATGTCGAGCAGGTTGGCGACGTTCAAGCGCGCCTGGACGCGGGGCGTTACGTCGTAACTGAACTGCAGCCCCATCTGCAGCTGCCACGGCTGCCGGAACGCACCGAGGTTGTCGTAGCCTTTGGTGAACGGATCCGGAATGAACAGCGGAAGGTTGCCGCCGTCCGTGCACGAGGCCGGGTCGGGTGCGATCCCGTGTGCGGCCCGCCACGCGGACGGCGCTACGTAACAGGTGTTCGGAGCGTAGCCGGGCCACGCCGAAGGCGCGCCGTACGAGGCTCCCGATTGGAAGTTCCAGGAGTTCGAGACGTTGAAGCGCTTGTGGCGATAGTTGAGAATCAGCGCCGTCACGAACGGAACGGCGTAGCCGTTTGCGGCCGAAGCCGGACCCGGGATGACGTCGTAGGTCGTGTACCAAGCGTTCGGCGAGAAAAAGCTTTGATAGGGCTGGTTGTAGTACGGGTTGCTGACGACGCCCGGCTGCGAGCAGTTATTCGTGCCGCCGCCGCCTTTGTACTGGACGAAGTAGCAAGGGTAACCCCCATGCCCTTTGATGAACGCGTCGTACTGCGAGATGTAGTCGTTGAGCTGGTCGATGACGTTGACGTTGGTGTTGGCGAAGTTTTCGTACCGGATCTGACTGTGCGTGTAGGTGAAGGCGAGTTGTCCGCTCAGCCCGTCCGCTGCGAAATTCCCTTTCACCACCGCTAACTCCACGCCGTCGGTCTGTTGATTCCCGACGTTGAGGCCGGCCTCGAGACCGCCTTGCGCGTCGATGTAGAAGTTTTGCAGTTGATCGCGCGTGGCACGGTAGAACGGACTGATTTTGAAACTCCAGTCGGTCCCTTTGAGGCGGTGTTCCCAGGAAAGGTCGTAGTTGTACGACGTGTCCGGCCGGATCAGATGGTCCGGCGTGTTGAACCCGTAGCCGTAGAAGTGCTCGCCGAGAAACGCCGGCAAGTCCTCTTGGAGCGTGTTGTACTGCGACCACGACGAGTTCGGCGGCCGCGCGTAGACCCCGAACGAGCCGCGCAGCACGCTGTTAGGATCGAGCGTGTACGTGACGCCTAGCCGCGGCTCGAAGCGCGCCAGCGTGTATGAGCCGCCGCTGATGTTGGTCAGCGCGCCGTACGGCGACTGCGGCAGCGGCAGCGTGGTCACGCCGTTGACGGTCGGGCACGCCCCGACGCCGTTGTCGGTCCGATCGATCGGCTTGTTGTTATTGACGCCGGGTGCGTAGCAATACTCGGCGTTGTAGGCGTTGAACCAAAACTGGCGCGCCGGGTCGTCGGGCTGCGTGTCGCCCAGGTTGTACTGGAAGTCTTCGAGCCGCAGGCCGAGATTGACGTTGAGCTTGTCGTTGGGGCGGTATTGATCGTTGATCGAATAGCCCGTATAGACCGCGCCGACCTGGTTCAGGTTTCCGTTGAAGGTCGTGTTGGTGACGAGCCACGCGGGGTCGACGCCGGCGGCGCACGCCGCCAGCGACGGATTCTTCGCGCACGAGTACTTGACGGCCGGGTTCGGGTTCGAGATGGTGCCCGGACTTTGGTCGTAACAACCGATCTGGGCGCCGGTCGCCGGATCGTAACAGTCGCCGTTGGTGCCGACGTAGTTGGTCACGGCGTAGTCGGACGAAAAGTACGTCGTGTCGAGGCGCTGGAGCGCCGAGTTGGTGTACGAGCCCGTCACGCTGAGTAAATGCTCCGAGCTGAGCTGGTTCTCGTAGCTCAGATTGAAGCCGTACGTGTGGTCGGGCAGGAAGTAAGGAAGCTCCCACCCGTAGTAGGGTTGCCCGTCCGAGTCCGGGCCGTTGATGTTCCACGTGGAGTAGAGCGCGTAGCCGTAGACGCGCAGGAACGACGAGGTGCTGAACTCG
>DATJUC010000259.1:0-17331 GCA_035502675.1 Candidatus Acidiferrales bacterium
CGACTCTTCTTTGAGCATCGGGCCCATCGACGCCGCGAGCGGCGAGAAGCTCGAGTGCGAGAGCATCGTCAGCTGAAACTTGCCGTCGCGGTCCATGAAGTTCGTGTAGGCGAAGAAGTCGAGCCAGTGCGTCACGTCGTCGTTGAAGGCGTTGAGCAGACGATTCTTCTTGCCGAAGGCGCGGCGCTCCAGCATCTTCTGGGCTTCGATGCGGCCCTCGCTTCCGAAGTGGTTCACCAGCACGTGGCACATCTGATAGCCGTGGCGGGTCTCTTCGACCATAATGCGTATCAGCGACGCGAGATCGTACTCGGTCGGCGCGTTGTTGACCAGAAAGCGCTGCTGCTCGTTGGACGCAAACTCGGTGTCGCCCTGAAAGACGATCATGTTCAGCACGGCGTCGCGCATCCGCTGATCGGGAATTTCGCGAACCTTCTCCCAGCGCCGCTCGCCCTTGAAATCTCCGAAGAAGATCTCGGGCGTAGCCAGCTCGCCGTACTTCGCCTCGAAAGCGTAGCCCGGCATGAACCGTTCGATCAGCTCGCGGTCGAGCCCGATGTCCTTCTGCCACTCCCCGAGCATGTCGATCCAGTCGTCGAACGTCGCGATCTTCGCCATGGCGGCCCCTTCTATGTGACGGTTTTTTGACTCAGCGTGATAATACTGTCATACTAGGCCCGTGAGACAGGCGTGTCAAGCACGGGAAAGCCCTCGGCGGGCGGTCGAGCGGCCGACTTCGTTCATCTTCACCCTGTTCGGCGACATGGTCGAGCGGGCGCCCCAAGCGGAAGACCGCTGGCTCGGTATCGGGGCCCTCGTCCGCCTGATGGGCGCGTTCGATATCTCCGAGGCGGCCGTGCGGCAGGCCGTTTCGAGAATGTCCCGCCAGGGCTGGCTGACCTCGCAGCGGCGCGGCAACCGGTCGTTCTACGCCGTCACCCCTCGGGGCCGGCGCCGCATTGAAGAGCTGGCGCCGCGCATCTACGGTCCGGTCGTGGAGTGGGACGGGCGCTGGCGGTTGCTCACCTATACCATCGGTGAGGCGGATCGCGATCAGCGCGACCGCCTGCGCAAGGAGTTGCACGTCCTGGGATGGGCGCCCCTGTCGGCCTCGACCTGGATCTCACCCAACGGCGCGCTCGCTGCCGCGCGCGAAGCGGCGGCCGCAGCCGGCGCGCAACGCGCCGTGCACCTGTTCGCCGGCGAATACTGCGGCGAGCAGAGCGACCGCGAACTGCTCGAGAGCTGCTGGGATCTTCCGGCCATAGCCGCCGACTACGACGCCTTCGTGGCGACGTATGCGCCGCGGCTGGAGGCCGAGCGCCGCGGCGGAACGCTTGCCGAGGAGGACGCCTTCGCCGAACGGCTCTGGCTGGTCCACGATTTCCGCAAGTTCGCCTACGTCGACCCGGGTTTGCCGAGCGTACTGTTGCCGGCGCATTGGCCGGGCACCAAAGCGGCGGCGCTCTTTCGAGAGTACTACGCAAGCGTCGATGCAAAATCGTGGCGCTACTTTCGTCGCTGCGCATCGGCTGCTGCAACGAACGGAGCATGACGCGGCCGCGTCGAACCGACCTCGCCATGCCCAGAGCCCTCGTCTTCCTTTTTGCCGTACTGTCTGCCGGCGTAGCGGTCGCAGCGTGTAACGGCGGCGGCGCGGTCTCGCCGACGCCCGCCCCGAGCTATTCCGCGACGCCCGATCCTGCGATCAAGTACGCGATCATTCAGGTCCAGGTGCTGGGCACGCCCAAGCCAGGCGTTCCGGTGGCCGAATCGACACCGCGCGATCCGAATAGCCCGCGCCCCGGTACCACGATCGCGGTCATGACCACCAACGCGCACGGGAAGGCGAAGTTCACCGGCCTCAAGCCGAGTGCAACCTATTGCTGGGTTGCAACCGTCTCCCCGAACAACACGATCTCCACCTGCGCGGACTGGGTCGATTGGCAGAGCGAGAACCCCTTGGTCCTCAACTCCGTCGGCAAGTAGCTACTCGTCGTCGTGAAGATGGAGGTGCGAGCCTTCCTCGGCATCCGAAAGCACGTCGCGTGCCTCGGCGAGCACCGCACCGGAGAGCGGATGGCTCGGCGGCTCGACCGAGCCCTCGTCGGCTAGGAAACCGGCCTCCGACCAGTCTTCCCACGTCTCGAGCGGCTCGCCGTCGAACGTCGCCGGAAAGCGCACGCAAAAGCCTTGCTCGAGATGCATGCCGACGACCGTCACGCGCGTGCCGCGCGGGAAATAGGTGCCGTCCTTCCAGAGCGTCCCGTAGGTCGTCTCGTAGAGGTGTCCGATCTTCAGCGACGCGGGCATAGACTGATACTCATACCCCGAACGGGTCCATCGCCTTCTCGGCAATGTAGGTAAGCACGCTCTTGGTTTCGCTATATGCGCGCATCGTCTCCATGCCCAGCTCGCGGCCGTACCCCGACTGCTTGTATCCGCCGAACGGCACGCCCGGAAAGACCGCGTAGGGCGTGTTGATGGAGACTGTGCCGCTGCGCAGCGCGCGCGCGACCCGGTTGGCGCGGCCGATGTGTTGCGACCAGACGCTCGCCGACAAACCGTACTCGCTGTCGTTGGCCAAAGAAATCGCTTCGGCTTCGGTCTCGAACCGCATGATCGTTGCGACGGGACCAAAGATCTCTTCGCGCGCGATGCGGTGCGTATGCTCGGCTTGATAGGCCGTCGGACTCCAGAACATTCCGTCGGCCTGGGGCTCCTCGAGCGTCACCGGCTCGCCGCCGAAAAGCGTGGTCGCTCCCTCCTCGGCGCCGATCGCGTGATACGCTTTGATTTTTTCGAACTGTTCGGCGTTGGTGATCGCGCCCACTTGCGTTTGGGGGTCCTCCGGATTTCCGACGCGGAGCTTCTTGGCACGCCGGGTGAACGACTCGACGAACCGGTCGTAAACGGCGGCCTGCACGAACAGGCGCGATCGCGCTTCGCACGTCTGTCCCGCATTGTAGTAGATTCCGTAGAGCGCGCCGGCAACGGCCGCTTCGACGTCGGCGTCGTCGAAGACGATCGACGGCGACTTGCCGCCGAGCTCGAGCGTCACGCGCTTGAGGGTCCGTGCGGCACTCGCGGCAACCGACTTGCCGGTCGCAGTCGCGCCGGTGAAGGCAATTTTATCGACGTCGGGATGCTCCACCAACCGCGCTCCCAGCTCGCGCGTCGAACCGGTGACGACGTTGAGCACGCCCTCCGGAACGCCGGCCTCGAGCGCGATCTTCCCAAGTTCCAGCGCGGTCAACGGCGTCGACGGCGCCGGCTTCAGCACGACGGTGCAACCGGCCGCCAGCGCCGGTGCGACTTTCCAGGAGGCCAGCAGCAACGGGAAGTTCCACGGGACGATCGCGCCCACGACGCCGACCGGCTCGAGCACGGTGTTGGCGAGGTAGGCCGGTAACGGAGGCGGCATCGTCTCGCCGTAGTTCTTCGTGGCGGCGCCGGCATAGAACTCGAAGCAATCGGCGATCGCGCGCATCTCGCCCTTGGCGACCCACAGCGCCTTGCCGTTGTCTCGCACCTCCAGCAGCGCGAGCTCTTTCTCTCTTTCGGCGATCAGGGCCGCAATCTTGGCGACGATCTTGGCGCGCCGCGATGCGGCCATCGAAGACCATTTCCCGGCGTCGAAGGCCTTGCGCGCCGCCGCGACCGCGTCGTCGAGATCGCGCTGCGTCGCCTCCGCCACGCCCGCCAGCACGCGGCCCGTCGCAGGATTGCGATTCTCGTACGTCGCCCCGTCGGAAGCGTCGCGCCACGCTCCGCCGATCAGCATTTGGGTTTTGGTCGCTTCCGTCGTGGTACTCATCGTCGTTCTCGTTCTCTCGTTCTCTCGTAGTTAGGGCGTGCGTTCGAAAATCGTGGCGATGCCTTGACCGACGCCGACGCACATCGTTGCGATTCCGTAGCGTCCGCCTCGCCGCCGCAACTCGTGCAGCAGCGTGGTCGCGAGGCGCGCGCCGCTGGCTCCCAGGGGATGACCCAGTGCGATGGCGCCACCGTTGGGATTCGTCTTGTCGGGTTGGAAATCCAGGTCGCGCATGCAGGCGATGGCCTGTGACGCAAACGCCTCGTTGATCTCGACGACGTCGAGGTCGGCCGCACACAAACCGGCGAGTCGCAGCGCCTTACGCGTGGCCGGAATAGGTCCCAAACCCATGACGTCGGGCGCCACGCCGGCCGACGCGCACGCGACCACGCGCGCGAGCGGCTGCAGACCCAGCTCGAGCGCCCGGTTCGCCTCACACAACAGCACGGCGGCCGCGCCGTCGTTGATACCCGACGAGTTTCCGGCGGTTACGGTGCCGTCCGCCTGGAACGCCGGTTTGAGCTTGGCCAGAGCCTCGAGCGTCGTTTCGGGGCGCGGATGCTCGTCGGCACGCACTTCGCCGACCGGCACGATTTCGTCGCCGAACGCGCCGCGTTCCACCGCCGCTCTGCATTTCATCTGCGACTCGAACGCGAAGCGATCTTGCTCTTCGCGCGTAATCCCGTACCGCTCGGCGACGCGTTCGGCCGTCTCTCCCAGCGAGATCGTCCACTCCTTCGGCATCGCGGGGTTGGTCATCCGCCAGCCCAGCACCGTGTCGAACAACTCCTGCCCGCGACCGAACGGCAGCGCGCTCTTGGTGAGCACGTAGGGCGCGCGCGTCATCGACTCGACCCCGCCGGCCAAGACCAGATCGCACTCGCCGAACGCGATCGCCTGCGCGGCCGAGTTGATCGCCTGCAAGCTGGAACCGCAGAGCCGGTTGAGCGTCACGCCGGGAACCTCGATCGGCAATCCCGCAAGCAATACCGCCATTCGCGCGACGTTGCGATTGTCTTCACCGCTTTGATTGGCGGCCCCGAAGTACACGTCGTCGATTCGCTCCGGCGGGACCTGCGTGCGGTTCACGATCGCGCGCACGACCGCGGCCGCGAGATCGTCGGGACGAACGCCGGCCAGCGCGCCGTTATACCGTCCGATCGGCGTGCGCACGCCGTCGATGACCCACACTTGCCGGCTCACGGAAGCGGCTCCGGTTCTTCTTCCACGTCCAGGACCCAAAGCGAGCGGTGCGGTGCGAAGGCGGCGTTTTCGTCGTTGGCGAGGCGCTGCAGAATGCGCGCCACGCGCGCGCCGCCGATCTCGCGCCCCCACGCTACCGGTCCGATCGGATAGTTGGTACCCAGCCGCATCGCGGTGTCGACGTCGTCGGGCGTCGCGACCTCTTCGTGGACCGCGGTCACAGCTTCGTTGACGATCGATCCGATCGTGCGCCCCAAGAAAAGCCCGGTGACGTTTTCGACCAGAACGACGCCCTTGCCGAGCGATTCGAAAAATTCTTGCGCCAAAACCAGCGCGTCGTCGGAGACCCGGGCGGAGTCGACGATCTCCACGGCGCGCTGTGCCGCCAGCGATCCGAGAATTCCGTAGCCGACGAGCCGCTCCGGATGTTTCATGCCGGCCGCGCAGGCTCCGACGTCGGTCGCGTACGCATCGACGAAAAAGATCGCTTCAGGTCCGAGCAGGGAGTCGAGTTCGGCGACGGCGGTCGAGCGATCCGTCGTTCCGTCGCCGACGTCGAATACGATCGTCGCGGCGGGTGAAAGCTCGTCGAGCAGTTCGTCGCTTTCGATGCGCTGAACCGCCGAAACGCGCCGGTCGGCCAGCTCGTTCAACTCGTCGGCAAGGCCGCCGAATCCCACGATGGCGACGAACTCGTCCGTCTCGGGCTCGGTCGACGGCGCTTCGTCGGGAAAGGCGAGACGTTCGGGTGGGCCGCCGGTGTAGTCGTAGAATCCCGAACCGGTCTTGCGCCCGAGACGCCCCTGTTCGACCATCCGCCGCTGGGTCGCAACCGGCGCGAGGCGTTGAGCCCCGGTTCGATCGTAGACCGATTCGGTCGTCGCAAGATTGACGTCCAGCCCGATCAGGTCCATCAGCTCGAACGGCCCCATGCGAAACCCGGCGCCGCGCGCCAGAGCGTCGAGTTCGAGCGGCGTCGCCACGCCGCGTTCCAACGCGTGGAGCGCCTGCAAGTAGAACGGCCGCGCGACGCGATTGACGATAAAGCCCGGCGTGTCGGCTGCGAGCACCGCCGTCTTTCCGATGCGCTCCACGAACGCGTACGCCGCGTCGACGGTCGCCTGCGCGGTTTGCGGCGCGGCGACCACTTCGACGAGCTTCATCGCTGCGGGCGGGTTGAAAAAGTGTAGTCCCAAAACGCGCTCCGGACCGGCGACCGCATCGGCCAGAGCTTCGACCGAGAGCGAGGACGTGTTGGTCGCCAGCAATGCGCCGGCTCCGAGCGCCGCGGCCAGCGCGACGAAAACGTCTCGCTTGACGTCGAATCGTTCGGAGACGGCTTCGATCGCGCAGAACGCGTCGCTGCGCGCGGGAATGGCGTCGAGCCACGCGATCCGCTCCACGGCGCCGGAATCGTTGCCGCGCCGCGCGTCGGCGGCGATGCGCTCGGCCCCTCGCCGGCGCGCGGCCTGGTCCGGCTCGACGACGTCGACGCGATACCCGCCCTTGGCGGCCACGTACGCGATGCCCGAGCCCATCGCACCGCCTCCGACGACTAAGATGCGTTCGTCCACGTCGGCGGCCGTTCGACGGACTCCCTCGACGTTCCGCGAAGGGCTCGGAATGGAAAAGCCGGTCTGGCGCGTTCGCTCCTCGCGCTACCTCGTAGAGTCGCCGTACATGCGATTGCGCGTCGACGAAGTCGAGCTGCCCAACGGTACCGTGGTCCCCGATTATTACGTGCGCGAAGGCGCCGGCTTCGTCAGCGTCTTTCCTTTAACGGAGCGCGATACGGTGGTGCTGGTCCGGCAGTACCGCTACGGCTCGGACACCATCGGGCTCGAACTTCCGGCCGGCACGCTCGACCGCGACGAAGCGCCGCTGGCGTGCGCGTGCCGCGAGCTGGCCGAAGAGACCGGATACGAGGCCGCGACCTACGAGCTGGCCGCCGTCTATCGGCCGGAGCCGGTTCGCTCCAACGCCTTCGCCTACGTGTTCGTCGCGCGCGACGCGCGGCGCACCCGCGAACCACGGCCCGACCCCACCGAGCATCTCGAGGTCGAGGAGGTGGACGTCGACGAATTCCGCGCAATGTTGCGCGACGGCACGATCGAGGCGGGATCGACGATTGCGGCCGGCTATCGGGCGCTCGAGTTCGCGGGCCGGCTCTAGCGGCGCGCTCGCTTCGTTGCGAGGTCAGGCGTAGGCGTCGGTGACCGTCCCGAGGCCCAGCGACGCCGCCAGCTCGGCAGCGACCGCACCGGCAAGGTTCTGCTGGGCGGTAAGCAGGCTAAGGTCGATCTGATTGGCGACCGCCGCATCTCCGGCCGCGGTCGAGGCCGCTGCGATGTCCATGGCCTGAAACCTCCTGCCTCGGGTATCGGTAGGTGAGGGTGAAATGATGAACCCGACGCTCTCGCTCTTCCTTAGACTCACCGCCGTCATCGCGATCGGCATCGTCCTGCTCTTCATAGCCGGCATCTTGTTGAAGATCGTGATCGTCGCCGCGGTGATCGCGGCGGTCCTGCTGGGCGGATTCTTCCTTTACTCTTTGGTTCGGCGCCGCAACCGCTACCCGATGGTCCGCTAGCCGGCCGCCAGGAGCTCTTCGAGCGCTTCGGTGACGCACCGCGGCTGCTCTACCATAGGGAGGTGGCCGCTTTCCCGGCAGACCACGAGTCGCCCGCGCGAAAACGCGCGGGCGACGTTTTCTGCCTCTTCGAGCGGGAGCAACTCGTCGTCGTCGCCGGCCAGCACGAGGACCGGAACGCCGACGTCGGGAGCGATGTCGTCGGCGGGGGTCCGCATCGCCAAACCGCGCAGCATCGCGGCGGCGCCGGCCGCCGAGTTACGGCGCGCGATGTCGCCCGTGCGATCGATCGACTCCGGCCGCTCAACCCGCGTTTTCTGCGAAAAAAGCCGCGAAACGTACGCTTCGACGATCGGCTCGATCGACGATTCGCGTTCCGCGCGATCGGCCAACTCGCGGCGCGACGACGCCTGTTCCGGCGTGTCGGCGCGCAGCCGGCTGCAGACCAGCGCCAGGTGTGTAACGCGCTCGTAAAACATTCGCGCGAACGCCATCGCAACGTATCCGCCCATCGAATGTCCGACCAGCGCGGCGCGTTCCACGCCGGCCGCATCCAGCATCGCGGCGACGTCGCCGGCGAGCGTCTCCATCAAATACGGGCCTTCCGTTTGCTGCGACGAGCCCATGCCGCGCAGGTCGGGACGCAGCACGCGATGCGTCCGCGCCAGCGGCGCAACCTGTTGTTCCCAGACGTCGCGCGTCAGCGGAAAGCCGTGAATCAGCACGACTGCGGCAGCCGCGTCGCCGTCCACGCACACGTCGAGACGCGCACCGTCATCGGCAAAAACTTGCATCAAAAGTCATAATACTGTATAAGGGAGGCAACTACCCTGGTCATCAACCGGCCAGAGAAAGGATGACTCCACACACAATGGCAGTCAAACGTTCACGTAAGAAGGCCGCTGCGAAGGCGGCACCGGCGGCGAAGAAGCGTACGGTGCGCAAGGCAGCGCGCAAGGTCCGCAAGGCGGCCCGGAAGACTACGCGTAGAAAGGCAACGCGTAGGAAGAAAGCGGCTCGTAAGGGCGCGCGCAAGGTGCGCAAAGCGGTTCGTAAGAAGGCGCGCAAGACCCGTAAGGCGGCGCGCAAGACCGTTCGCAAGTCGGTCCGCAAAGCCCGTAAGACCAGCCGCCGGAAAAAGGCCGCCGCTTAACAACCGGCGTTTTTTATGCCGATGCGAGTCGCGATTTCGCGACTCGCTTTTTTTATACGGATTTCACCGCGGGGCGAAAAATCCAGATCGCGATGAAGGTCGCCGCGCATAGGGCACCCGCGAAGGCAAACATTCGAGAAAGGCCGATGAGGGCGGCGATGGCGCCGTCGACCAGCGACCCGGCCGGCACGATGCCGATGGCGATCATCGTGTAGACGGCGATGGCTCGACCGCGGATCTCGTCGGGCGAAAGGGTCTGGATGAGCGTATTGGTCGCTCCCAGCAGCGTCATCGTGCCGACGCCGGTGGCGAACAGAACGGGCAGCGAAACCGCGATGCTGGGAACGAAGCTGAGGAGCATCACGCCGCAGGAGGTCGTCAGTCCCGCCTGCAGCCAGAGTTTCGAACGGCGCTCGCGTTGCGCCATGTACGCCGTCACCAAGGCACCGCCGAACCCGCCCAAGCCGATCGCCGAGACCGCCCAGCCCAAACCGCGCGCGCCGGCGTGCAGTACGTTGACGACGAACGCGGGCGTCAGCTGGCTGTAGGGACGAGCGAAGACGGCCGTTACGAAAAAGGCCAGCACGACGTAGCGCAGTACCGGATGGTTGTAGAGAAAGATCATGCCTTGCCGCATCGCCCGCAGCATCGGCTCGCGGAGCGCCCCCGAGGGAGGCGAGGGCTTCATCATCAGAACCGCGACGACGACGGCCAGCGTCACGACGGCGTTGACATAAAACGATCCGGCGACCCCGACCCACACGATCAAGACGCCGGCGAGTGCCGGGCCGAGGACCGCCGGCGCGTTGAACGCGACGGAGTTCAGTCCGACCGCGTTTCCGACGTATTGCCGATCGACCAGAAACGGCGTCCAACTTTGGCGCGTCGGCGCGTCGAACGCGTTGGCCGCCGAGTTCAATGCCGATATCGCTACCAGACCGAACATCTCGAGGCGCTGCGCGGTCGCGAGCAAGGCCAGCAGCAGTGCCGCAAACGCCATCGTGACGTTCGTGCAGACCAGCACGCGGCGGCGCGGAAAACGGTCGGCGACGACGCCGGCCACCGGCGACAGCAACAGGACCGGCACGGCCCGCGCGGCGCCGAGGATCCCGAGGTACAACGCCGCGACGTGCGGCGAACCGGCGATCCGTGCGACGAAGTAACCCATTGCCGTAAACTGCATCCACGTCCCGAGATTGGAGATCATGAGGCCGCCCCAAAGCAGCCGGAAATCCCGGTAGCGCAGGGCCGCGAAGATCGCGCTGCCGCGTTTCGGAACGGGCGTTTCGTTCACGCGCCGCGCGCCCGAACCGCGGCAACGATTGCGGCGACCGCTGCGTCTTCACCGAGCCGCGACGTGTCGATGCAGAGATCGTAGTGCGCCGGGTCGCCGAACGCGATGCCGTACCAGTCGCGCAGATACGCGCTCCGGGCGCGATCGACGCGATCCACCTCGGCTGCCGCCGTCTTGGCGTCGACCCGCATCGCCGATACGATATGCGCTATCCGCCAATCGCGCGGCGCATACATGAAGGCAGCCAGGAGGTCCGTCCGGTCGTGCAAGATCGTCCCGGCGCCGCGCCCGACAATGACGGCATTGCCGCGCGCGGCGTAGTCGCGGACGGCGGCCTGCACGGCGTGCAGGAGCGTTTCGTCGAACGGCTCGGCAATAGCCGAGGCCGGCGCGAGCTCGGGCGTCGCCATCTCGAGCCCGGTCAAGAGGCGCTCGCCCAGCGATCGGCCCGAGTCTTCACTCGCCTCGACCACGTCGACGGGAACGTTCAGACGTTTGGCGACGACGACCGGGAGCTGACGGTCGATCAGCGCGTAGCCGAGCTCCCCCGCGACCCGCTCGGCAATCGCGACGGCGCCGCTGCCGTACTGGTTGGAAACCGTGACGATCACATGAACGAGAGTACGGAGCAGCGAAGCATTGCCCTCCGACTATGCCCGGCATCATCGAGACGCGCGACCTTCGCAAGGTCTTCCGCACCGTCAAGCGCGAGCCCGGAGCGCTCGGCGCGCTGCGCACGTTGTTCTCCGGCAGCTACGAGGAACGCGTCGCCGTCGCCGGCGTCACGATGTCGGTACGGGCCGGCGAGCTGATCGGGTACATCGGTCCCAACGGGGCCGGCAAATCGACCACGATCAAGATGCTCACCGGCATTCTGGTTCCGACCTCGGGGGACGTCCGCGTCGCCGGGCTGGTTCCCTGGCAGCACCGTAAGGAGAACGCTCGCAACATCGGCGTCGTCTTCGGCCAGCGCAGCCAGTTGTATTGGGACCTTCCGCTGATCGAATCGTTCGAGTTGCTGCGCGCCATCTACGGCGTTCCTCGGGCGGCCTATCGCCGCAACCTCGACGAGTTCGTGGAGCTCCTCCAGATGGAACCGTTTCTGCGGACTCCGGTGCGGCAGCTCTCGCTCGGCCAGCGCATGCGCGGCGATTTCGCGGCCGCACTGCTGCACGACCCCGCGATCGTGTATCTCGACGAGCCCACCATCGGCCTCGACGTGGTCGCAAAGCAGGCGATCCGGGAGTTCGTCGCGCGCATCAACGCTCAGCGCGGAACGACGATCGTGCTGACGACCCACGACCTGGCCGACGTCGAACGGCTGTGCCGGCGCATCGTGCTCATCGATTGCGGACGGATCATCTTCGACGGCGAGGTCGAGCACATCAAGATGCGCTACGGGCGCCACCGTACGCTGGTAGTCCACTTGAGCGAGCCCGTCGAACATCCCGCGCTGGAGGGCGCCGAGCTGGCCGGCGTCGACGGTGCCGTCGTCCGTTTTCGCTTCGACCGGACGCAACGGCGAGCCGACGCACTCGTGCGGCAAGCGAGCGAACGTTATCGAGTGGAAGACGTCAGCATCGAAGAGCCCGATCTCGAATCGATCATCCGTCGGATCTACGTCTCGCCGGCCGGCATCGAGGCCGGCGACAAGGAGGCTCAGGTATGATTCTTTCCGGCAACGCCAAGAAACCGAAGATTCACTCCAGCGCCTACGTTGCGCCGTCGGCGACGATTGCAGGAGACGTGACGATCGGGCCGGGGTGCGCGATCCTGCACGGCTCGGTGATCGTTTCCGAGGGTGCGCCGGTGAAAATCGGAAGCGAGACGGTCGTGATGGAGCATGCCGTCTTGCGCGCGAGCGGGGGCAGCGCGCTGCAGTTTCCGCTTTCGATCGGCGACAAATGCATCGTCGGGCCGCACGCCTACGTCGTCGGAGCCGCGATCGGAAACGGCTGCTTCGTAGCGGCCGGAACTAAGGTCTTCAACGGCGCCGTGCTGGAGGACGGCAGCGGGGTCGCGCTGGGCGGAATCGTTCACGTCAAGACGCGCCTGGCCAAGAACGCCAGCGTGCCGATGCAGCACATCGCTCTAGGCGATCCGGCCACGATCTATCCGCCCGAAAAAGCGCCGGAAGCGGCGCGCAAGATGAACTTCTACGAGGACGTCTTCAACATCGAAGGGGGCGAGGGGGCGAGGGCGCGGGCGGCCGAGACCTACGCGAAGTTCCTGCGCAAAATGCACGCTCAAGACACCACCCTCGACGAGCACAAGAACGTCAAGCCGCCGCCGCGCCGGTCGGGCGAAGAGCCGCCGCCGACGCAGGCCGTCGAGGTCGACAAGGTCGTCGACGTCATGATGCTCGAGCTCGAGGAAATGGAGCATCGCCGTCAAGAAGCGATCCGCCGACAGCAAAAGAAATAGCGTTGGAGCCGTACTGGGAGTTCGCAAAAAAGGCGTTTGCGCGCGAGGCGACCTATCGCATGGAGGTGCTGACCGAGATTGGGTCGCTGGTCTTGCGAGTCTACATTCTGCGCTCGCTCTGGACGGCGCTGTACGCGCAGAACGCGTCGCCGATCGACCTTCCGCTGCACGGTATGATCACGTACGCCACGGTCGCGATGCTGATGTCGCTGATTCTCGAAGTAGACGCCACCCGGCTGATTCGCGAGAAACTGCGCGAGGGGACGATCGCGACCGACTTGATGAAACCGATCAGCGTTCCGATCTACTTTTTCAGCGACGGGCTGGGACAAACTGCATTGCACGCGCTGCTGGTGATTCCGGCCCTGCTGTGCTCGCTGCTGCTCGTGCACATCGACGTCCCGCCGGCGGCGACGTTCGGCGCGTTCTTGCTCTCGTTTGCGATCGGCTACGGCGTCAACTTCTTCCTCAACTTCATCATGAACTCGATCGCCTTTTGGACGCTGGAGACGTTCGCCGCACAGCTGATCGTTCGCTGGACGTCGGACTTGCTCTCCGGCCAGATCATCCCGCTTCAATTCTTTCCAGGGGTGCTGGGCAGGATCGTCTTCGCGCTGCCGTTTGCGGCGATCTATTCGACTCCGCTGCTGATCTACGTCGGTATCATCCCGCCGCACGGGTGGCCGTCCGCCATGGGCGTGCAGATCGCGTGGCTCGCGGCCTTCGCCCTGCTCTCGACCCTGGTTTGGAGTGCCGGTGCGCGGCGAGTCGTGATTCAGGGAGGCTGAGCGCCCCTACTGCCAGTCGTAAGGAACGAACGTACTCGGCGGCAGCGTCGGGGGAAAGCCGCCGTAGTAAATCTTGTAGTCCCAGGTTCCCTGCGTGACGGTCACGCCGAGAACGCGCACCGCGCTAAAGATCTCGCCGTCGGTCTGCATCCAGTAACCGCCGACGGTGCCGTAGTGCTGCTCGACGTAACCGCCGCTGCCGCCGCGCTGCGACGTATCGAAACGGATCGTGCAAAAGCGCATGTTTTTTGTATCGACCACGACGTAGGAAAGCTGGTGGTGCGGGTCGCGCTTACGCGAGGTCAGCTGGAGCGCGTGTCCCGGGTCGCCGTTGCCGCACTGTTCCGGACCGCGGTCGTCAACCGCGTAGATGTTGCTGCCGATGACCTCGACGACCGCGATCGTTCGCAGGTCCGGCGAAGCGCCGGGCGCGGGCGACGGCGGCGGCGTCTCGATCGGCTCGTCGGTCTGCTGATAGAACAACATGCCCTCGCGCAACGCGCGAAACGCTCCGTACCAGGTCGGATCGAAGAAGGCCCGCGTGCTGACGTAGCGCCGGCCGTCTTCGGTGGTTATCTCGGTAGAGTAGTCGTACGTGCGATGCTGCAAATGCCACGTTACCGGACCGCTCGGCACGTTGGGCTCGTTGGTCAGCTCCAGCCAGACGAGGTGATGGAGCGTCTCGAGATCGACGTCGAGTCCGACGCCCTGTCCGACGATTCCATACGTGACGTACGCGGGCTGCGGAAGGTTTCGCATGGCGTCGAGCGCACGGTCGTAGAACGTCTGGGCGGCCGGCGGCGGCCCGCCGGCAGCGGAGTCCGGCGGAGATGCCGCCAGCAGAGCGGCGCACAGCAACGCCGCGGCGAAACCGGGAATGCGCAACGAAGAAGTCAGCCGGCCGTCGATTCGTCGGCATAACGCCGGCGCCGCCCGCCGGCTTCGCGCAAATGCCCGCAGGTCACGCCGCGACCGTGTCCCACAGAACGAGCTCGCCCGAACCGCGCACGGCGAGCGCCGAAACGTTGAACGTCCGCACGGCGTCGCCCGTCTGCAGCCGATCGCCGTTGACTTCTACCGTGCCGTCGGCGACGAAGAGAAAACCGTAGCGTTGCGGCGCGAACTGGTATACGACGGAGTCGTTCTGAATGCGCGCGACGGCGAAGGTTGCATTTTGCGTGATCCGAATCGGCGCCTCGACCGAAGGATCGCCGCTGACCGCGCGCAGCCAGCGTCCGGTGCGGTCGGCCGTCGCGAACTCCATCTGGCCGTACGAGGGAGCCGTCCCTGCTTCGCCCGGCAGAACCCACATTTGCACGAGGTGCAGCGGCTCGCCGGCGCGATTGTTGTATTCGCTGTGGCGAACGCCGGTGCCGGCACTCATGAACTGCACGCCGCCGGGGCCCACGACGCCCTCGTTGCCCATGCTGTCCCGATGCGCCAGCTCACCCGACAGAACGTAGGTGACGATCTCCATGTCGCGGTGCGGATGCGCCGGAAATCCCGCTCCGCCGGCGATCGTATCGTCGTTGAAGACGCGCAGAGCGCCCCACTGCACGTTCTCCGGGTCGTGATACTCGGCAAAGCTGAACGAGTGATACGTCTTCAGCCACCCGCGATCGAAGAAGGCGCGCTCGCCGGAGCGCTGGATCTCGAAGACCGGAGAGAGCGAAGCGGATGCCGTCATGGCCCTTCAAGACCTTTCCACGCCGCGCGCGGTTGCAAGGCGGCCGAGCAGCAGATGGTAGTAGAGCATTCCTCGCACCGGTCCCAGGATCTCGAGAACGGCGTCCAGGTCGATCGGCCGGCCCGCGAGGAGCACCACGCTGCGCGCCACGCCCGAGTCCCGCATCGGAAAGGTGTCGAGCCGGCCCAATCCGCGAAGCAAGACGACCGAGGCACTCCACGGTCCGATCCCGCGTACCGCCCGCAGACGTTCGGCAGCAGCGGCCGTAGGTAACCGCTCGAGCTGCGCGTCCTGCAGCGCTCCCGCCTCGAACGCCGCCGCGACCGAGCGCAAGTGCGCGACTTTGTTGGCCGACAGGCCGGCCGCACGCAGTACGTTTTCGGGTGCTTCCAACCAGCGCCGCGCCGAAGGAAACGGCAACGGCAGTCTCGGCGTATCGCCGGGCGCCGCAGGCATCGCCGGGCCGGACAGCGCTTCGATCGCGCGGCGCATGATCGCGCCGGCCGCGTAAATCGATATCTGCTGGAACACGATCGCGTGCGCGCACGCTTCCCATACGCTGACGTAGCGCGGCGGTTTGACGCCGTCGAATGACCGGGCGAGCGGGCGCAGCCACGGGATCTTCGCCGAGCGCCGGCGCCAGTCGCGCAAGTCCGCATCCACGCCCAGCATACGCGCGATCGTCGGCAGCCAGCGCATCCCGCGCTCGCCGGTCGTCCGCACTTCCAAGCGCGTCTCGTCGCGGGGGCGCACTGCGGCCAGCGTCGTGCCCGCATCGTCGGCGAACGCGCGATAGTACGTTCCGTCCTCATCGACGACGTCGACCACGTTAGCGGCCAAGCGCCGCAGCGCCGCGGCCGTGAGGTCGAGGCGGAAGGGGGCGCGGACGGGGAGCAGCGCCCGCTCGTTGAAGGTCACCTGCAATGCTGGCGGCCTACGTTCAGTATTGGCGAATCAACCTGCTGACGCTGCTCGAATACCGCGCGAACTTCGTGATGTGGTTCGCGTTCACCATCGTGTACCACGGAGTCGCACTGGCCGCCCTGTACGTGACGATGCGGCAGTTTCCGTCGATGAACGGCTGGGACTTCCGGCAAATGTTTTTCCTCTACGCATTGTGGATGACGTCGCACGAGTTGCACAACACGCTCTTCTTTACGGTGGTCAGCGTTCCCGAGTACGTTCGGGAAGGGCGCTTCGATCGCTTTCTCGTGCGGCCCCTCGACACGCTCTTCCAGGTGCTGACGGTGCCGCAGCAAATCGTTCCCGACGGTCTGGTGCTCGCGATTGCGACGCTCGCTTTGGCCACCGCCGCGGCGGGCGTCCGCATCGATTGGACGTTCGTCGTCTTCGTCCCGGCCATCGTCGCCGGCGGGGCGCTGATCGACCTGGGAATTTCGCTCGTGGTGGCGACCCTCTCGTTCTGGTTCGTGCGCGTCGACACGTTGCGATGGGTCGTCATGTCGCTGGAACAAGATTTTACGCGTTATCCCATCAGCATCTACGCACGCGGCGTGCGGATCGTGCTGGCCTTCGTGCTCCCGTTCGCCTTCATGAATTACTTTCCGGCGGCGTACTTTCTCGGAAAGACCGACACCGGGCTGCACTTGGCTCCGGCCGTCGGACTGTTGACGCCCGCGATCGGTACGGCGTGGCTGCTGGCCGCTTACGCCTTCTGGCGCGTAGGACTGCGCCACTACCAGGGTACCGGCTCGTGAAGCGCGCGGCTTTCATCGCCGGCGCCGGGGCCGTCGGTGCGACGCTCGCACTCGCGCCGCAGTGCGCTGCCGCGACGCTGCGCGGCCGCATCGCGGCACTTGCGAAGAGTTTTCCCGGAGCCATCGGCGTCTACGCGCGCGAGCTCGGCTCGCCGGCGCCGCTGGTTACGTACCGCGCCTACGAGAGCTTTCCGACCGCCTCGATCATCAAGCTGCTGATCCTGACGACCGCGTTTGCCACCGAAGAGCTGCAGCCCGGTACGCTCGAGCGCCGCATCACGTTTCACGCCGGCGACCTGATCGCCGGATCGGACTTCATGTCGAACGCCGCCGACGGCCAGCAGTTCACCGTGCGGCAACTGATCGTGCCGATGATTCAGGTGAGCGACAACACCGCAGCGAATTTGCTGATCGATTTTCTCGGAATTCAGACCATCAACGAAATCGCGCGCGAAGCGGGCATGGACTCGACCCGGCTCGGCAGCAAATTTCTCGACTGGTATGCGGTCGTTCGGCATTCGGTCAACGTCTCGACGCCGGCCGACATGGGACATCTCCTCTACGTCATCGAGCGCGGCGCGCACGAAGCGGTTCCGACCGTCGTTTCGGCCGCGCACTGCCGCACGATGATCCAAATCATGCTCGGACAGACCGACC
>DATJUC010000260.1:0-5579 GCA_035502675.1 Candidatus Acidiferrales bacterium
CGCCAAACGACCAGCGCGACGGCCGCCAGCGTGAGGAGGATGCCCCACAGCCAATACGGTCCCAGCGGAACGACGTTGAAAAACAAGATCGGATCCGCGTCGGACTGCCACATCGAACCGCGAATCGTCCATAGGTTGAAAGCGTTGACGCTGTTGTACGGATAGACCGTCGTCCCGTAATGAAACTGCTGGAAAAGCCAAGCCAGCGCCGAGACGGGATCGCTGAGGTGAAACGGTTCGCTCAGCAGGATCGCCAGCAACAGCGCGCCCGCCATGCCGGCGGCCGTCGACACCAGGCGCCTGCGAAGCCGCGGGCGGTCGATCAGCGCGAAGGCAATCATCAGGGGCGCGAGCACCGCCGCTTGCGGCTTGATCAGGAGCGAATAGCCGAACGCCAGCCACCCGCCGACGATCCACCAGTCCACCGCCGAACTCGGCTCGCCATCGTCCGACTTCAGCAAGCAGAAGATCGCGAGCAGCGCGAAGCCGCCCGCCACCGAATCGATTTGCCCCCAATACGCCGAGTCGTAAACGATCGCGGGGTTGAGCAGGTAGAGCGCCGCGGTCAAGAGCGCCATGCCTTGCGGCGCGAACCGGCGAGCGATCGCGTACAGCAGCGTGCCGACGCCTAGGTCCGCCAAAATCGCGGGCAGCTTTACCAACGCCTTCAGGACGATGTCCCGGCCCAGGCCGACGTGCGAGAGGAACTGCCAAATCTCGCCGACGACGGCCAGAATATAGAAATAGCCGGGCGGATAATCGGCGAACTGCCCCGACGCGTAGAAGTTTCCGAGTCCGTGCGTCGCCAGCGAAATCGCCCACGCCTCGAAGGTGTGCAGGTCGACGTCGTAGCCCTCGCTCGGCACGAAGACGAGCCGCACCAAGAGTCCGGCGAACAGCAGTACCGGCATCCCCCAGGCGAGCGATGCCTTCGCGGATTTTGCGGGCTCGTCCGTGGCGCGCGTCGTCATGGCTGCGGGTTCACCCGGCAGCCGCGAGTTCGAGCGCACTCGAAAACAGCTCGCGCAACGAGACGTTGGCGCAGCGGTCGATAACGGCCAGCTGTTCCGCCGCGGCAGCCCGCGCGGCTTCGCGCGCACCCAGTCGATCGAGCGCGCCGATCACGCGTTCCACTTCTGCCGCCTCGAGCGGCCTTCCGAGCGCGTAGGCTTGCGCGACCGCGTCGCGCGTGGCTCCTCGCGCCTGGCCGATCGCCCAGACGACCGGGAAAGTCCATTTGCGGCGAGCGACGTCGTTGCCGGTCAGTTTTCCGGTTTGATCGACGCTTCCCCAGATGCCCGAAACGTCGTCGCGAATCTGAAAGGCCATGCCGAACGCCCGGCCGACGACGCCGTACGCGTCGATCGTTTCGAGGTCGCACCCGGCAGCGTGCGCTCCCAAACGGCACGAGGCATCGAAAAGCTGCGCCGTTTTACACGCGATCATACGCAGGTAGGCGGGCAAGTCGACCGACGGCGCCGTTTCGAACGAAAGATCGAGCGACTGTCCCTCGCACATGACGGCATGCGCTTCGTGAAGGACTGCGATCATCTGCAAGACGCGAGCGGCGTCGAGATGCTCGGCCGCGTGCTCCAGACTGAGAAAACTGAGCGCGCACATCACGTCGCCGGCGTTGATCGCCTGCGAGACTCCGTAGGCGCTCCAGAGCGTCGGGCGACCGTGCCGCAGTTCGTCGCGGTCCTCGATGTCGTCGTGCACCAGCGAATAGTTGTGGAAGATCTCGACCGCTACCGCCGCGTCGACCGCGCGCTCGACCGGCGCGCCTTCCCACTGCGCCACCCGCACGACCATCTGCGGGCGAAGGCGCTTGCCGCGCCGCGCCGGACCGTACGGACCGTATCCGAAGTGGCGCAAAAGCATATCGGAGATCTCCTTAGATCCCCGATACCCCGTGACGCGGCGTTCGAGTGCGAGCTCGAAGAGCTCAGACGGGCTGACGGGCCAGTTCCTCCATGCGAGCTTCGACTTGGTCGACCAGCCAGCCGGGCGTCGACGCTCCCGACATCAGACCGGCGACCTTGACGCCCTCGAACCATTGCGCTTGGAGTTCGCCGGGGCCCTCGATGTGATAGGCGCGCGCGCCGTGCGACTCGGAGAGTTCGGCAAGATGCTTGGTGTTGGCCGAGGTCTTGCCGCCGACGACGACCATCACCTCGACGTCGTTCGCCAAGCGCAAGGCTTCGCTCTGACGGTTGTGGGTGTCGGTGCAGATCGTGTTGACCGCCCGAACCTCGTAGTATTTAGCCGACAGCGCCCGCACGATTTCGGTAAATCCTTGACCCGACCACGTCGACTGCACGACGACGCCGACCTTACTCGAACGCGGCAGCGCCTCCACGTCCTCGACCCGCTGGATGCACCAGGCGCCCGGTACGTGACTGAGCGTTCCTTTTACTTCCGGGTGGCTGGGATCGCCGATGACCACGATCTTGTAACCGTCGGCCTTGAGCTTCTCGGCCTGAACGTGAATCTTGGTGACCATCGGACAGGTGGCGTCGATGATCTCCAGCCCCTTGCTTTTGGCTTTTTCGAAGACGTCGACGGGCAAGCCGTGCGCGCGGACGAACAACGACCCCGATTCGACCTCGTCGACCGACCCCGCATTGTGCAAGCCCCGCGACTGCAGCGACTCGACCATCTGTGGATTGTGCACCACGTGGCCCAGCGTGGTCACGCTGTCGCGCGACTCGATCGCCTCTTCGGCCTTCTTGACCGTGATGGCCACCCCGAAGCAGAACCCTTGAACCGAAGCCTTGCGGATCTCCATCACGCGACTTCCCGGGGGCGCAGGGCCGTTGCCAAGTCCTGTATTGCCTTCATAATCTCGCCCGTGAACTTCTCCAAATCGTCGCGCGTTGCTTTCCGGCCTCGGCGCAGGGCCAGCGGTCTTCCGAATGCGACTTTGATCTGAGCCAGCCGCAGGGCCCGGTCGCTTCCGACGATGCACGCCGGCAGCACCGGCGCTCCGGCAAGCGATGCCAGCAACGCCACCCCCGTCTGCGGCTCGATCTCTCCGGCCGCGTTGCGCGTTCCCTCAGGGAATATGCCCACGCAGCCGCCGCCTCGCAACACCTCGAGCGATCGCTTGATCGCGGCGGTCGCGCTCCCCCGGCGATCGACCGGATACGCGCCGACCGCGGCGATCGCGGGCCCCAATACCGGAATATCGAAGAGCTCCTTCTTGGCCATGTAGCTGATGCGTCGAGGGCAGAAGCAGCCCATGCCCGGCGGATCGAGGTACGAAACGTGGTTGCAGGCGACGATCAGCGGCCCGTCGCGCGGAACGTTCTCGGTGCCGTAGGCGCGCGTACGCCACACGACGCGCATGATGAGGCGAATCGTTGCGGCCGCACCATCGTAAAGCCGGGGGTTCACGCCGGAGACGACCTCGCCAGGGTGACGGCCACGACCGCACAGATTTCGTCGACGACGCGCTCGGCCGAGATATCGCTCGAATCGATGACGTGCGCGTCGGGCGCCGGGGCGAGCGGCGAGACGGCGCGCGTGCGGTCGATCCGGTCGCGTTCTTCGATTTCTTGCGTGAGCCGGTGGACGTCGACGTCGACGCCCGCGGCTCGAAGTTGCGCGCGCCGGCGCGCGACGCGCGCCGAAACCGAAGCGGTGAGAAAAATCTTGACCTGCGCGTTGGGCAGCACCACCGTCCCGATGTCCCGTCCCGCCATCACGACGCGACTGGCTGCGGCGATGCGGCGCTGCGCGCGTACCATCGCCGTGCGGACTTCCGCATGTGCGGCAACCGTCGAGACGATCGTTTCTACTTCGTTCGACTGAAGCGCCGCTTCGCCGAGTTCGCGGCCGCCGGCGACGATGCGAAACCCCGGCGACGCGGAGCGGTCGAGAACCACGTCGATCGGCTGCACGTCCATCAAGCGCACCAGAGCCGCCCCGTTGTCCGCATCGATCCGCGCCTGCAATGCGAGGTAGGCCAGCGCGCGGTACATGGCGCCGGTGTCGAGATAGAGCGCGTGCAGGCGCGCGGCCGCGCTGCGCGCGACGGTCGTCTTGCCGGATGCGGCCGGTCCGTCGATCGCGACCTGCAGGTCGTCGGGGAGCTCCACCGGCGCGCCATTCGTAGGAGGCGGCCGGAAAACCCGCGTACCGATGGTGTCGTGGCGAAGTCGCGCTCGGTCTTCTTCTGCTCCGCGTGCGGCCTCGAATCGCCGCGCTGGCTGGGCCGTTGCCCGCAGTGCCAGGCGTGGAACTCCTTCGACGAACGCCCGATCGCGGTCGCAGCGTCGCGCGCACCGCGCACCGCCCAACGCGCCGGTGCCGCGGCCCCGCTGCGCTTGGAGGAGATCGGCGAAGAGCGTCTGGCGCGCCGTCTGGTCGGAATGCCGGAGTTCGACGCGCTCCTGGGCGGCGGGCTGGTGCCCGGAAGCCTGACGCTCGTGGGCGGACCGCCGGGCGCCGGGAAGTCGACGCTATTGTTGCAGATCGCGGCTCGCCTTTCGTCCGCCGGCGAAACGATCTACGTCTGCGGCGAGGAATCCGCCGCGCAAGTGAAGCTGCGCGCGCAACGGCTCAAGCTCGGGGGCGATTTGACGGTCTATCCCGAGACGAATTTACGCGCCGTGCTCGCGACGCTCGAAGGCCGTGCCCCGATTGCGCTGATCGTCGATTCGATTCAAACCGTCTGGCTTCCCGAAGTCGAGGCCTATGCCGGCAGCGTGACGCAGATTCGCGACTGCACGCAGGCGCTGATGGAGTTCTGCAAGCGAACCGGCTGCGCGACCTTCGTCGTCGGCCACGTCACGAAAGACGGCGCAATCGCCGGGCCGCGGCTGCTCGAGCACTTGGTCGACACGGTGCTGTACTTCGAAGGCGAAGCCAACGGAGAATACCGCATTCTGCGCGCCTACAAGAACCGGTTCGGCTCGATCGACGAGATTTGCGTCTTCGCAATGCACGACGACGGGCTGACCGAAGTCCGCGACCCGTCGGCGCTCTTTCTGGCGGGCCGCGCCGCGCGCCCGAGCGGCTCGTGCGTCGTCGCATCGATCGTCGGATCGCGGCCGGTCCTGATCGAGGTGCAGGCGCTCGTCGGCGAGACCGGTTACGGAACCCCGCGCCGCCTCGCCAACAATCTCGACCAGCAGCGCCTCGCAATGATTCTGGCCGTTCTCGAACGGCGCGCCGGCATGCACCTGGGAACGCACGACGTGTACGCCTCCGTCGCGGGCGGGCTCCGCGTCAGCGAGCCGGCGGCGGATCTAGGCATCGCGCTGGCCGTGGCATCGTCGTTTCGCAACGTCGCGCTGCACGCCAGCGTCGCCGTCTTCGGCGAGCTCGGGCTCTCCGGCGAACTGCGGGCCGTCAACGCCTCCGAGCGGCGCGCCGCGGAAGCGCGTAAGCTCAGATACGATCGGCTGATTTCGCCGGAGAATGCCTCCGACTTGGATGCCGCGATGCAGCGCGCGTTCGGCTAGCCGGATCGTGTCGCTCTTCGAAATCGTTCCCAACCTCTCCGAAGGCCGCGATCCGAGCGTGATCGACGCGGCCGCCGAAGCCGTCGCTGCAAGCGGCGCGGTCTTGCTGCA
>DATJUC010000261.1:0-7930 GCA_035502675.1 Candidatus Acidiferrales bacterium
ACCAAGGGCTTATGAGTCCCCTGCTCTACCGCTGAGCTACCGAGCCGCATCGTCCGGACGGTTTTTCGACACGTAGTCTATCAGAACCACGAGGCAGCTTCAATCGGATGCGCCGGCGGACTGCCCCCTGGGCTTCGGCGAGGGCCCACCGGCGGTCTCGGCAGCGAAGGGGCTAGGCCAGACCCGGCCGGCCCGGCTTCGTGCGCAAAAAGTCCGCGGCTTTCGGGCCTGGGGACTTGAACGACGATGCCGTGAGCCGGTCGCAACGGCGCCGAAGGCTTCCCGGGAACGGTCGCCGCCCCTGGCTGGAACGAAGCATCGCAATAACCGGCCTAATGTTCGCTTCGAAGCGATCGCCGTGCGTCGCCCGCGCTGCCGGGTGGATAGAGAGCCGCTCTACGCGTTGAACGGAGGCGGTTCGTTTCGATCGATTGCCCACACGCGACGGAACGCGAGGTTGCATTCGAGTGCGTCCCAGTCGGCGGCGCGGCGCGCGAACTTCGCGCAGATCGAGTTGAGCGCAGACGATCTGCGCGAGATCGATCGCGCCGCTTCGCAAGTCGAAATCCAAGGCGAGCGCTATCCGCGCGAACTCGAACCATGGCCGGGCTCTAGGGCAAGCAACGACCGGCCTGAAGCGGGAGTATCCGCCGCCGGGCGAAAACGCCGGAGTATGAGGCGAATAGGACCGTTGGTAGCTGTGGCGGGATTACTCGGGCTCGCCGGGTGTGCGTCCGGCATGGCGCCGATGCCGAAGACGGCCTCGCAATCGGCGACGAACGACATCCAGCGGAACGGCGACCTTATCGAGCTCCCGGCCGTGACCGAGCGCGGCCAGGCCGAAGGTGTGCGAAGAGAACTCGCCGCGCTGCGCTCCTGGATGCGTGGATTAAACCGCCAGCGCTAGGCGGCCGCGACTGCGACGCTCGCGTTTCTACGGCGCTGCGGATGGCGTGGCGAATACCGAAGGCGACACGGCTGCGTTTGGCGCGTAGTTGGTAATCGTGAGGACGCCGTCTACGTTGTACTTTGGGAACCGAGCTGCGATCGTCGCCCTCGCCGGCAGGTGGAAGTCGCCCACGGTAGTGTAGGTCTGGTCGAACGTCAACGTTCCGCCGTCGGTGTACGACCAAACCGCACGTTTGACGAGAGCCGAGCGATCGCTCACGGTAAGCGTGACGCTCTTGACGCGGCCGCCGGTCGCCTTTGGAACGAGCGAGTACGTTGAAACCGAGCCGTCGTCCGTCAGCGGTGTGATCGTATATTTGGCGCTGGCCTGATCGTAACTCGGCGTCGCCGAGGTCAGGTCTTTGAACTTGCTCAGTGCTCCGGGCACGCCTTGGAACTCGATCTTCCGGTTCGGCTTGAGGTAGAAGACGGAGCCGCTAAAGGTCTTTCGAATTGGGATCGGCGCATGTAACGTCGCCGACAACTGGGCCGAAGCGGTGTATGAGTTCAGCGTCGGGTTTGGATCGGTCGCGCGGCGGACGAGATCCAGCGAAGCGGCAGTCTGCGCGACCGCAGCCCCGCCTACGGCGAAGCCGAGCGTCAAAGCAAGAACTGTAGAAGCCGCCGAAAGGCCGAACGCCTTCGCGGAAAATCTCGTGATGTTCATTTCAAAATTGCTCCTTTTTGATTCGGGAACTGGATGCGCTTGACGAAGATGCTCGACGAAATGAGGTTCCGATCGAAAGAGCTTCGAATGGGCGGAAAGCCCCGGCATATACGCCGGGGCTTTCGGAACAATCGCGGTCGGAGGGACTCGAACCCCCAACCTACAAGTTCGTAGCCTGTTGCTCTATCCAATTGAGCTACGACCGCATTGTGCTTTCGCTGGCGGAGAGAGAGGGATTCGAACCCTCGATACGACTTTACATCGTATAACGGTTTAGCAAACCGCCGCCTTCAGCCGCTCGGCCATCTCTCCCGCTCGCCGGGCGCGATGCCCGCCGCCGACTATACCACAGAACCGTGGCCCTTACCTACGCGATCACCTCGCCGCCGCTACGCCGACGGTGGCGCGGTCGGGCCTTCGAGCGGAGGTTCGGGCACGAACTCGGCGCGGACCGTCGGTGTGGCCGGTCGCCGCCGGCCGCGCGCCCAAAGGCCGTCCACTCCCCATACGCGACCGGTCGGCAAGACCAGGCTCACCGCGCTCAAGACGAACATCGCAAAGTCTAAACTTTGAAGCGTCGACGAGGTCCACGGATGCCCGCGTGCCGCGATGTAGTTTGCGGTAAGCACCATACCGGTCAACCCTCCCAAGCGCGTGAGCGCGCCGAGCAGGAGTGCCAAGCCGGCACACACTTCGCCGAGCCGCACGAGTTCCGCGAAGATCGAAACGTTCGGAATCACCGTTGCCGCCAGAAACTGATGGTACGCACCGGTCGAATTTTGCAAGCCTCCGCAAACGAACGCGCTCATGAACGACGTCTTCGTTTGTAACGCGGTGGCGCAGTCGAGCGGTCCGGCCGCGGGCATAAACTCAGCGCTATGCGTGAACTTCGGCACCCCGTGCGCAAGCCACATCGCACCCGTGAAAAAGCGCAGAATCGCGAGCCAACGCCCGTAGGCGGCCGATGACGGAAGAGTGCCGGTCATGCTACCACTTGCTTTCCCATTCTCGCGAGTTCCACAACCAAAGCGGCGGCCTCGGCAGCCGCACGCGGCCGGGCGAGGCGACGCCCGCCTGCAATCAGCCCGCGCCGTCGCTCGGCGTCGCCGAGCGTGACCGAAATCGCATCCGCCAGCTGCCCGATCGCGCGAACGCGCAACGCCGCGCCGGAGTCCGCCAGCACGCGCGCGTTGCGCTCCTCTTGACCCGGTAACGGCTTGTACAGAACCAGGGGAACGCCGGCAACCAGCGCCTCGGCGGTACTGAGGCCGCCGGGTTTGGTGACGAACGCGTCGGCGGCGTGCATGTAGTCGTAGACGTTGTCCACGAAGCGCAGCGCGCGCACCGGATAACGAACGGTTTCGGCTGCGGCCAGCACGCGCCGTTCGACCCGCGCGTTGTGTCCGGTCACGACGACCGCGGCCAGCGGTGCTTCGACGGCATCGACGGCGCGCATCATTCGCTCGAGCGGCCCGATGCCGAGCCCGCCGGCCATCATCAGCACCACGTGACGATCTCGCGGCAGGTCGAGCCGCTCGCGGATGGCGTCTCGGCGCTCGCCGCCGGGAACGAACTCCGGCCGTACCGGAATTCCGCTGGCATAGATGCGATCCGGATCGACCCCGCGGGCGATCATCGTGTCGCGTACCGCAGGGATGGCCACCGCGTAGGCGTCGACGTTGTCGTGGATCCAAAAGCCGTGCACCGCGAAATCGGTGACGATGCCGACCACCGGCGGCGCGTCGGCGTAGAGACGTTTATACTCGGCCATCGCCCCGCACGGGAACGCGTGCGTGCAGACCACGACGTCGGGACGCTCGGCCGCAATCAGCGAGCGAAGGTTGCCGGCGGTGAACTGATGCGCCCAGGTCCGAAACGGACCGATCTCGGTAGCGCGCTCGGCGCGGTCGTAGATGAACCGGTACATCTGCGGAATCGTCTTGACCATCTGGAGGTAACCGTCCGAAACGACCCGTGAGACGACCAGCGCGGCGTAGTCGTACGAGTCGACCACGCGCGTACGCACGCTGGGGTCGATTCGCTGGAGTCCGGCGCAGACGGCGCGCGCGGCCGACACGTGTCCCACGCCGACGCTGGCCGAGAGAAAGAGAACGCGAATCAGTCGTTACCGCCCGTTTCGTCGCCGGCTTCTTCGGCGAAGACTAAAAATTCGTCGAGGATCTCTTGTGCGAGCTCTTCGTCGTCGACCAGATTGCCCTCCAAGTCGGTGACGATGAACTCGCCCTCACCTTCTTCGTGCGGTTCGTGCATCAGTACCGCGTATGAGTTGCCGTCGTCGGGGTCTTCCAGAATGCCGACCACCTCGAACGGCAGCTCGGCACCGTCCTTGGTCTGGATGTACAGGATTTCGCTGAGTTCCAGCGGCCCGTTCGGCCGCTCACCGTTCATCGATGGCATCGGTCCGGCTCCTTACTGTAAGCACCGAGCGACGTTGGCGTTGTGCTGCGCGAGCGTGCTCGCGAAGACGTGGCGGCCGTGACCGCAATAGACGTAGTACAGATACGAGTTCTTCGACGGGCGGAGGGCCGCTTCCAGCGACGGCCTGCCGGGGTTGGCGATCGGCGTCGGCGGCAGGCCGGCGTGAAGGTAGGTATTGTACGGAGAGGCGATCCGCAAATCCGCATACGAGAGCTCGCTCTTGTGCGACGGCAGGGCATATTCGATGGTCGCATCGACCTCCAACGGCATACCCAGGCGCAGCCGGTTGTAGATCACGCCCGCGATCTGCGGCCGGTCGGCCGCCGCCTTCGCTTCACGTTCCACCAGCGAGGCGACCGTAACCGCGCCGACCACGCTGACGTGCTGGGCGCGCGCCAGCGCCGGCGCTCCGGCCGGTAGCTCGCGGAAGAACTCTTGCGTCATTTGCGCCTCCACTTGCGCCGGAGAGGCCCCGAGCGAAACGAGATACGTGCTAGGGAAAAGGAAGCCTTCGAGCCCGCGCGTGCGCGTGCCGTCGACGACGATCGAGTCGCGAGCAAAGGCTCGGGCGTAGGCGCCGGCATCGCCGACGCCGTCTTCCCCGAGTCGCCGGGCGATTTGATCGGCCGTGAAGCCTTCGGGAATCGTGACCCACGCCGCAACTTGCGCACCGCCGCCGATCAACGCTCGCAGAACGTCGCTTTGCGTCTGATGGGCCGCAAATCGGTATTCGCCGGCGCGCACTTCCGTCTCTTGATGGCGCAGCCGCGCCAAGATGCGAAAGGTCGTCACGTCGTCGATCACGCCCGCTCGCCCCAGCTGCCGGGCGACTTCCGAAAAGGCGGCGCCGCGCGGAACGATCACCTCTGTCGGAACCGACGGCGCGCTTCGATCCCGGTACGCGGCATACCAAAACCACGTCACGAACGCCGCGATCGCGACGACGGCCAGCGACGCGACGACGGCCGTCGCGCGCAGCGCGGTCTTCACACCGCGCCTCGGCGCCGTCGCGCCAGAAACGTATCCAGGATCAGCGCCGCCGCCATCGCGTCGACGGCAGATTTTCTCTTCGCCCGCGAGACGTCGGCGGCGAGCAGCGTTTTGGTGGCCTGCGCGGTGGTCAAGCGCTCGTCGACCCGATGGACCGTTCCGGCGTACGCGCCGCGCAAGCGCTCGACGAAGGCGTCCATCTTCTCGGCAGCCGGGCCGCGCTCGCCGCCGAGCGTCAGCGGGTCCCCCACGACCAGTTCGGTGGCCGAGTACTCCTGCGCGAGCGCGACGATCCGTTCCAAATCGTCGCGCACGTTACGGCGTTCGATCGTCGCCAGCGGCATCGCGAAGGTGCCCGTGGGATCGCCGACCGCAACGCCGATGCGCTTAGAACCCACGTCGAGCGCTAAAATCGGCACTCAGCCGGTTACGAACTCGGAAAGGTGCGCTCCCGCCTTCGGGCGGCGACCCAGATGGTGGGCCAACAGGTCCTCGATCGCACGCGCGACGCGCGGGCGCGCGCGCAGCGCGGCGCCGGTTGCACCGGGGCCGGCCGCCAGCGCTGCAAAGTTTCGCCGATCGGCGGCATCCAGTTCGAGCAGATCGCGCCAACGCTCGCGACAAGCCGAGTCGATGATTCCACCCGCTTCGGCGTCGAGCCAGACCGGTTCGTCACCGTCGAGCGGTGCCGAACAGCGCACGCAGCGGTTTGCGGGCGGCGCGAGCCCCAACGTGTCGAGCAGGCGTAGTGAAAAACGCGGAAGCAGTCCGGCGCAGTCGCGGCTGCGCGCGATCGCGTCGAGCATCCCGGCAAGCAGCGCATAGACCTCGGGAAGTGCCAGGTCCGGCTCGCAGAACGCGTCGATCACCTCGGCGACCATCGCCGCGACTGCGTAGCGTTCCGGCTCGACCAGCCGCGTCCACGGCGCGCGCACGATGTCGGCCGAGACGACCACGTCCAGCGAGCGTCCGCGATGCATGCCGAACTCGCACTCGTTTCCGAACTCCAAACGGCCGGCCAAGTGGCTGCGAGGGCGCCGCACGCCCTTTGCGACGGCATCGAGCTTGCCGCGCTCCGAGGTAAACAGCGTCACGATGCGGTCGGCTTCGCCGAGGGGACGTCCGCGCAGAACGATACCCCGCGTCTTATAGGCGCGTGGCTGCGTCGCCGCTCTCCCGTTCGCTTGGGGAGGCCGGATGGCCGTTGGTATAGATGCGAACCGATAAGATACGCCGGCCGCGCATCCGTTCGACCCGCAGCTTGGTGCGATCGCCGGCTTCGATCTCGTCCCCCTCGGACGGCAACCGGCCGAACAGTCCCACCGTGTACCCGCCGATCGTCTCGAAATCGTCCGACGGAATGTCGGTCCCGAGCTCGTCGTTGACGTCCTCGATATTCGTACCGGCGTCGACCACCGCTTCGCTCTCGGAGACGACTCGAATCGCCTCCTGCTCGTCTTCGTCGTGTTCGTCGCGGATCTCGCCGACGATCTCTTCGAGCAAGTCCTCCATCGTCACCAAACCGGCGGTTCCGCCGTATTCGTCGACGACGATCGCGAGCGAAAACTTGTCGCGCTGCATCTCGCGCAGCAACTCGGCGATCTTCTTGGTCTCGGGCACGTGGACAGCCGGACGCATCAAGGCGCGCACGCTGGTGTGCGCCAGCGAGCCGCCCGCCAACGCTACCAGCAGCTCGCGGTCGTGAATGACGCCGACGATGTCGTCTTTGGACTCCTGAAAGACCGGAAGCTTCGAGTATCCTTCGGCCACCACGACGTCGAGCACGCGCCGCGGCGAGTCGTCGATCGAGACGGCCACGATCTCCGGCCGCGGCTTCATGACCTCGCGCACGATCGTGTCGCCGAACTCCATCACGGAGTGGATCAGCTCGCGCTCTTCTTCTTCGATGACGCGCTGCTCGGCGCCGACGTTGACCAGCGTTCGGATATCTTCTTCGGTGATGTAGATCTGCTGGCCGTGCTTGATGCCGAACGGGCGCAACATCAGCTCGGTCACGAACTGGAAGGCGCGCGCGATCGGCGTCAACACGGTCGCGACGATTTGCATCGGCCACGCCAAACGCAGCGCCCAGCGCTCGGGATCCGAGGTCGCGACCATCTTGGGGATGATTTCGCCGAAGGTGAGAAACACTACGGTCATGACCAGCGTCGAAACGACTGCCGCAAACGGGACCTGCAGTTCGTAGGCGACCGCCGTCGCCAGCGAATCGGCCGCGAGCAGCACGATCGTGTTGCCGATCAGGACCGAGGTGAGAAACCGGTTTTTGTCCTCGACCATCGGCAGCAGCCGCTGGGCGCCGCGAACGTGCCGCTCGGCGATCGACCGGGCGCGCAAGCGCGAAATGGCAATCAGCGAGGCTTCGGAGGCGGCGAAGAAGGCTGCCAGCACGACCATCCCGGCCAGGACGATCACGTGAAGGACGTAGGCCTCCGGGCTACTTCGGGAGGGGTCGGTACTCAAATCGGCGCCATTATAGCACAACGTGGGGGCGGACCAGCACGTAGAGTGCCATGGCCACGACGGTCCCCAGCACGGCCCCCCAGAGGACCTCGAACCCGTTGTGAATGCGGGCTTCGACGCGGCTCTGTGCCACCAGGAAGGCGATGAAATAGGCCAGCAGCGCCGCTAAGGGCTTCTGGTAGAAGAGCGCCAGCATGGTGGCCACCGCGAAGGCCAAGGCGGCGTGGCCCGAGACGGCCCCACCTTGCAAGGGCGAGCCGCGGCCGACCCAGGCCTTGGCGAAAATCGTGACGATCGCGACGACCGCCAGGACGATCAGCGCGACGTTTGCCGGGACGGCTTCCACCGCTTCGAAAACCCGGCCCCCGCTGCTGATGATTCCTTGGTAGAAGATCAGGTAGCCGG
>DATJUC010000262.1:0-3114 GCA_035502675.1 Candidatus Acidiferrales bacterium
TCGTCCAAGCGGCGGAACGACGGCCTTCCCACGATACCTCGGCGGGAGCACGGAACGGCTCTGCGACGACCTGGTCCGCAACGCCGGCGTTCTACTGCTCCCCAGCGCGGCCTTCGACGCCGGCGACGATCGCGTCCGGATTGGATACGGCCGCACGAACATGCCCGAAGCGCTGGCCGCGTTCGAGCGATATCTCGACGGCTGAGGGGCGGCGCGTCACACGAGTCGCGCAGCGACTTTCGCGACGGATTCCCAGGCCCCCAGCGCGAGCGCGGAACGCGAACCGGCGTAAACGCGCTTCCCGCCAACGAAAGTCCCCTGCACCCACGCGTCTTCGCCGCGGTAGACCAGCGCGTTGATCGCCGGCGACCAAGGATCGATCTTGGAAGCATCGAGCACGACGTAGTCCGCGGCGCATCCGGGCGCGAAGTCGCCCGCCGCAATGCCGAGGGCGTGCGCTCCTTGAGCGGTACCGAGATCGAACGCCGCCTGCGCGCCGAGCGCGCTGCCGTCGGTGCGCCGGATTTTCTGCAAGAGCGCGGCTGCCCGCATCTCGTCGATTCCCGACGGCTTGACGTCGGCGTCGGTGCCCAGTCCGACCGTGACGCCGAGTTGCAGAAGCCCGACGACGTCGCAGATGCCGTCGCCGAGGTACTGGTTGGTCTGCGGATTGTGCACGACCCGCGCCCGGCGGCGCGCCAGCAGTTCCTTCTCGCGCTCGCTGACGTAGATCGCGTGAATCGCGACCGTCCGCTCGTCGAGCGCGTCGAGCCGGTCGAGGAGTTCGATCGGCGTCGCTCCGTGGAGCTCGAGCGTCTCCTGCCCTTCGTACGGCGCCTCCGCGACGTGGACGTGCATCGGGCAATCGAACTCGCGCGCGAACTCCGCCGCCGCGCGAATCATGCCGTGCGACGCCGCGTGCAGCGAGTGCGGCGCGACGCAGACGTTGGCTTCGGGGAAACGCTGCATCAGCTCGCGCGTCCGTTCCGCGGCCACCGCGGACGTTTCGCGAAACTCTGCCGGCGCGTATGACGCATCCATCCACGTTCGCGCGAAGACGAGCCGAATGCCCGCGTCGGCAGCCGCCCGAATCGCCGCTTCGGCGTGCGCGTTTCCGCCGCCGTTGAGATAGAAGAACTCGGCGACGGTCGTGATGCCGGCCGCCAGCATCTCCGTGAAGGCCGCGACGAAGGTCCAGTAGACGTCCTCCGGCGTCAGCTTGGGGACGACCTTGTAAAGCGCGTCTTTTCGCCACTTCGCAAACGGCCAGTCGTCGGCCCAGCCGCGCAGCAGAATCTGATACGCGTGGCTGTGGCCGTTCACGAACCCGGGGACGACGAGCCGGTCGGCCGGAAACGCTCGTGCATCGAGATCGCGCGCGCGCTCCCGCACGGCCGTAAAGTCGCCCGCGTCGGTCACGATCCCATCGCGAATCACGAAGGCGAAGTCGCGCCGCTCTTCTCCACCGGCGATCGCGCGCGCGCAACGCACCAGCTCGGTCGCACTCACGCCGCCGGTACGCCCGCTTTAAAGACGGCGCGCGCCAGATTGCCGCCGAACTGCCAGCCGAACTCGTCGGGTGCGGCGATCTGCAAGATCGCGAAATCGGCGCGGCCGCCCACGCGCAGCCGGCCGGCATCGACGCGCAGCGAGCGCGCGGCCGCGCGCGTGACCGCGTAGAGTGCTTCCGCGGCGCTCAGCCCGAAGAGCGCGCGTCCGAAATACGCGACCGTCTGAAGGTTGAAACATGGCGACGTCCCGGGATTGTAGTCGCTGGCGAGCGCGACGGTGCCGCCGCGCTCGAGCAGCGCGCGCACGGGCGCCCGCTGCGTCAACCCGAGGTAGGCAATCGTGGCCGGACACGCCACCGTTACGACGTCGCGCGCGACGATCGCCTCGACGTCGCACTCGCGGATGCAGTTGCAGTGATCGACGGCGTCGACGCCGAGTTCGACCGCCATCTCGGCGGCCGCCCCGAAGCTCATTTCGTCGCAGTGCACGCGAAGCCGCATCCCGTGGCGCCGCGCCTCTTCCAGATATCGCCGCGTCTGCTTGGGCGAAAAAAAGCCCGGCTCGCAGAACGCGTCGGCGTACACCGCGCCGTGCGCGGCGGCGACCGGAACGACCTGGTCGATCAGATAATCCACGAAACGGTCTTCGCGCGTGAACTCGGGCGGCAAAGCGTGCGCGCCGAGAAAGGTTGCGATGAGTCGCGGCAGGCCGGCGGCGTCGCGATGCCGGGCGATCAGATCGAGCAGTTCGGTTTCGCCGGGCTTGTGCAGCGCGTAACCGGTCTTGGTTTCCAGCGTCGTCGTCCCGTGCCTCAGGATCGCATTGAGCCGCGGGCGGATGGTGCGCTCGTAGAACGCCGCCGGGTCGAGCAGCGCCTCGCGCGTCCGTTCGACCGTGTGCAGCATGCCCAGGCGCGGAGTCTCGCCGCGAAGGCGGGCCGCGAAATCAGGTTCCCGATCGCCCGCGTACAGCGGGTGGGCGTGCGCGTCGACGAATCCGGGAACGACGACGCAATCGCGGGCGTCGAACTCTTCGACGCTGCGGCCGCCGATCTGCGACTCAACCTCGCGCGCGCCGCCGATTGCCGCGACCCGCCCGTCTTCGACGAGCAGGGCCGCGCCGTCGATTTGCCCCAGCCGGTCGAATCCGATTCCGCATTGCGGCGCTTCACCGTCGCACGTGACGATCGTTCCGGCGCGAACGATCAGAGGCGCCAATCGATCCCTTTGGCGTCGGCGGTTTCGATCGCGATTTCGTAGCCGGCGTCGGCGTGGCGCACGACCCCCATGCCGCAATCCGTCGTCAGCACGCAGCCGAGCCGCTCGCGCGCGTCGTCGCTGCCGTCGGCCACCACGACCATGCCGGCGTGCAGGCTATAACCGATCCCGACGCCGCCGCCGTGATGCACGCTCACCCAGTGCGCGCCCGCGCTGGCGTTCAGCAGCGCGTTGAGAATCGGCCAGTCGGCGATGGCGTCGCTGCCGTCCTTCATCGCTTCCGTCTCGCGGTTGGGCGACGCCACCGAGCCGGAATCGAGGTGATCGCGGCCAATCACGATCGGTGCCTTCAGCTCGCCGCGCCGCACCATGGCATTGAAGCGCA
>DATJUC010000263.1:0-6731 GCA_035502675.1 Candidatus Acidiferrales bacterium
GAACGGCAGCGGCGGCCCTTCGGCCGCCACCACGCACTCGCCCGCGCAGCGAACGGCGCCGGCGTCCGCCGGCGGCTGCAGCCAGCGAAACTCGCGCGCGTTGCCTCCGCCAATCCGTCTTCCGGTCGCCGCGTCCAGCAACGCGCCGCGCACCAACGCGAGGATGCGGTCGCCGCGAGCGAGGCTCAACGGCTGCGCCGGCGAGGTCGTATACGCTCCGCCGTACGGCTGGCCGAAGGCGGCATGGGTTGCAAAAAAGAGCCTGGCGTCGACCCAGCCGTCCGACGGATCGGTTCCCGGCGTAGGCGCTGCGGGCACGATCGTGCGAAGCGCGTCCGGTCCGATCAAACCGGCCCGGGCCGCGTCGACCGCCAACACGTTGCCCCCGCCGACGTTAGTCAAGAGCGTGCCGACGGCATACCGCGACTGCACCGTGAGTTCGCCGACGGCGTTGAGGTGTTTGGCCGGTACGGATTCGCCGCAGGCCTGCGCGATCGGGCGGCTCTTGACTTGGGCGCGCAGCGACGGCACGTCGGTGCACAGCCACGGGCGCGAGACGATTTCGCCGACCGAGAGCCCGCGCAGCGGCGCGTCGTCGCGATCGGACGCGTAGCGCGCGAGCGCGGTGACTGTGGGATACGATGGGATGTAGGCATTGACCGGTGCCACGTCGTTCGGCCGGTTGAAAACGTCGGGGTCCGTGCCCGAGCCGGAGCCGTGGAATTGCAGCGGCTGAAACGCCGGCAGGAGCGCGAACCGAACGTTGGGCGGCACCGCAATCGTGCTAATCGGAATGGCGGCGGACGGCACCCAAAAGCGCGCCGGCGGCGCGAGGCACCACGAGGCGAGCGCGACCGCTGCGGTGACTGCGGACGCGATCGCCATCCAGCGCGCACGCGAGCTGCCCGCCGCGATCAGCGCCGCGTATCCGATCGCGGCGTACGCCAGCAGGTCGTAAAGCTCGCGAAAGAGGGCGGTCGCTTTGACGTGCGTGACGGCGAACGCATACGCGCCGGCGAGCGGCCCGTTGGTGCCCAGCGCGAAGGCGAACAGCAGCGCGAGCGCGATCGCCGTCGCGATCGCACGGCGGTCGCGCGCGAGGACCAAGCCGGCTGCGGCCACGCTTGCGAACAGCGTCCCCCCAAGCTCGCCGAGCCATCCCAGAGCGGCGTCGTACTGCGCGAAGTAACCGCCTAGCGCGAGCGCTGCCGGCGCGTGCAAGGATTGATTGCGCTCCCAATCGAGCGTGTACGGAATCGCTTGTAAGTCGCCGTAGCCGAGCGCTACCCCGATGACCACCGGTATCCCCGCGATCGCGGCGACCGCAAACGGCTGCCAAAGTCCGCCCAAGAACCACAGCAGCAGCGTTGCCGGCACGAGAACGGCGAAAAACTGCAGCTGTTGAACGACGGCGACCGCGGCCACGCACAACCGCAGCGGCGACGCGCTTTTGCCGCGCGTGCATTCGGCCGCGAACCACGCGCTGCCGGCGTACGAAAGCAGCATCGGAAGATGACCGGCCACCAGTTCGGTATACGTCCACGGATTGAACAACAGGATGGCGGACAGCGCGCAGCGCGCCACACCGCCGTTCGAGAAGGTTCGCGCGGCCGCGACTGCGACGATGCCCACGAGCGCCGCGAACGCGCCCAGGACGGCAACCGGCGGCAGCGCGACCGCCAGCGCGAGAATCGCAGCGTAGAACAGATAGTCGTTGGGATACAGGGTGGGGCCGCCGAGCCCGTCGTTACGCCACGTGCTCAAGCTCGATGCGGCGGCCGCGCGGAGCGCCGCCGGATCGGCCGACATCCACCAATCGTGGCGCATCGCCGGAACGCCCTTTGCGACGGTAAATGCGACGAAAATCGCGACAATTGTCGCCGAGATCGCAAGCGACAGCGGGCGTTCGAACGTGCGCGAGGCCAATAGCCGCAGCTTTGTGCGATTCCGCAGGAAGCCCTGCCGCAAACGGCCGAACGGAACGAACGACTTGCGCGATCGAATCCTGATGCTGGCCGGCAGCTACTATCCCGCAATCGGCGGCGGCGAGCTGCTGAACGCGCGTCACGCGCAGCTTTTGCGCGCAGCCGGTTTCGACGTTCGCGTCGTCACTGCGGGTCCGCGTGCGGCGGCGCTCGCGACCGACGCGTCGGGAACGCCGTTCGAGATCGTCGAAGGCCGTAACTTCGCAGGGTTTTCGGTCGTGCCGGCCGCCGCGATCGAGCGTTCGATCGAAGCCTTCGCGCCCACCCTGATCTATTGTGCGGGTCCCGAGCCCCACGACCTCTCGGCCGTGCGCGCCGCGACGCGCCGCCGGCTTCCCTGTGCGTTACTCTATCACGCCGACTTCCGCAGCGATCGGCTTCCATCGAGGCTGGCAACGCGCGCGTACGCCCGTTACGTCGCGCGGCGATTCGGAGCGACGATCGTGACGACGCAAGCGTACCGGCAGCGTTTGGTCGGCCGCGGGCTGGATCCGCGGCGCGTCACGTGCGTGGGCATGGGCGTCGACACCGAGTTTTTTACGCCGCCCCCGGCGCCGCGCTCGCACGATCGCGCGCGGCTGCTGTTCGTCGGCCGGCTGGATGCGAACCACACCTACAAACGCTTGGATTTGCTGTTGCAGGCGAATGCCGAGCTCTTGCGCCGCGGCATCGCCGTCGATTTGACCGTGATCGGCGAGGGCGATCGCCGCGAAGCGTTCGAACGCCTCGCGCGCGAGCTGGGAACGCCGAACGCGACCTTTGCGGGCGCCGTCGACGATACGCGTCTGCGCCTCGCGTATCGCGAACACGATTTATTGGTGCTGCCGTCGCCGAGTCCCAGCGAAGGCTTCGGACTGGTCGTGCTGGAGGCGTACGCCTGCGGTTGTCCGGTCGTTGCCAACGCGGCCGCCGGCTGCAGCGAAGCGGTTGCGGCATCGGGCGTCGGCGCGCTCTGGAAGGGCGCGGATGCGCCGGCGCTGGCCGCCGCCATCGAATCCGCGCTGCACGACGAACGTTCGCGCGCCGAAATCGCGGCCCGCGCGCGTGCGTACGCCGTCGCGGGCCACGCTTGGAGCTCGGTCGGAGAGCGGTTGTCGGCTGCGCTGTGCGAGCTCCTGGGTGCAGGAAAGCGCGTTCCGGCGGCGCGAATCGAGGGCGGCCATGCGTGACGCTTCGTCCGCGCGCGTTTTACGCGTGAGTCCCTGGTTGCTCTTGCTGCTGGGGATTCTGCCGGCGATCTCGTTCGCGCAGCACTTCGGCGGCCGCATGGTGCTGGGATGGGACAGCGAGCCGCCGTTGCGGCCCGATCTGTTCCTGCATTGGTCGCTTTCGACGTGGAACTGGCGCGCCTACCTCGGTCAGCCGAACGTCTTTCAAATCACGCAGGCACCCTTGGCGATCGTCTATCTCGTCTTTTCGGTCTTCGGCGTCGCGTTCGCCGACAAGGCGATGCTGACGGTGCTGTTCGTCGCGCCGGCCCTCACGATGTACTATTGCGTTCGCCGGATGTTCCCGCGCGAGCCGTGGATGGCGCTGCTGGCGGCCTGGTGTTACGCGCTCTCGCCGCTGCTCTTCGTACGCTACTACGTCCCGATCATGACGGTCCAGATGGATTACGCGCTGCTGCCGCTGTTGACCAACGCGATGGTCGACGTCGCGCGCAACGGGGCGACGGCGAAGCGTCTGCTCCGGCTGGCCGCCGTCGAGATCCTGATGTGGCCGTGCGCCAACAATCTCGCGTATTGGGTCGTTCCGTACGCGACCGCGTTCGCCGTCGCGTTCGCGCTGGGCGCGCGCTGGGTGCAGCTGCGCCGAGCGCTCGCAATCACGATACTCGTCAACCTGTTTTGGATCGTTCCGCTGGTGCTGTTCGGGTTGCTCTCGGGACGGAACGTCGAACGCGAGGCGATTACCAAAGCGTATACCGCCGGCGTACGCCAAGACGTTTCGGAAGGCTCCGGCCTGGCGTACACCCTGCGGATGTCCTCGCGCGCCGAAACCGGCGCCGGAGACTTTTACGGACCGTATTGGACCTACGCGCGCGCGCTCGAGAACGGCTTGGTCGCAGCGCCTTACTATGCCTGGGTGCTGTTGGCTGCGGTCGGGCTCGCACTGCGCCGGCACGACCGGCGAATCGCCGTCTGCGGCGTCTTGCTCTGCGTCGCGCTGTTCGTCATGAAAGGCGAGTCGCCGCCGCTGGGCGTGGTGCTGCAAGTCCTGTACCGCATTCCGCTGCTGGGAACGGTCTTCCGCAACGGCAACGACAAACTGATGCCGATGGCCGGCTTTGCGATGGCCGTCATGATCGCGGCCGCCACGGTCGCACTGGCGCGGCGAACCGCCTACGCCCGGCCGAGCTTCGCCGCAGTTCTGCTGGCCGTGCTGGCGATGGCGTTTCCGTATTGGACCGGGCAGATGTTCATGGTGCGCCCGCACGGTCCGACGCTGTCGTCGATGCCGCCGCCCGAGGCATTTGCGTTTGCTCGCGGGCTCGACCGGCTGCCGTCTCGCGTGCTCTTCGTTCCGGTCAGCGACAATCCGCAGCTGCTTGCGACCACCTGGCGCTTCTTCGGGCCCAACGTGTACGGCAGCATGACCGACGCCGGCTTCGTCGCCAATCCCAACTCGACGCTGAACGCGCCCGGAGCGGACGACGTCACCGACGCGCTCTACCAGTCGATCGCCGATCGCGACGTCGCGACGTTCGCTGCGCTGACCCGGGACGCCGGCGTGGGCTACGTGTTCGTCGCGCACGACATGGACGCAACGTATTACGGCGGCCCGTCTCCGGCGACGATGGACAGCTTTCTCGCGAACCTTCCCGGAACGCAGGTCGCGTCGGCAGCCGGAAACTACACGCTGTGGAAACTGGATTGGGTCGGCGCCGTTCCGCTCGGACTGCAGCGCCGGCCGATCGCCTCGTACGACGTACCGTTTGCCGAAGCCGTAGCGCTCGAACCGCGTTGCGGCGACGCCGCACTGGCGCTGGTCCCGCTGGCCAATAAGGCGTCGTGCACGCTCCGGGAATCGACCAAGTTTTCCGACGATCCGAACGCGCCGGTCGTCGTCGATCCGGCCCGAGCGCGCCTGCGCGGCGGCCGGCTCGTCATCGAACGCGACGACGGGGCGCGCGTCGCGGTCGCGATGCCGCCGGGAACGCGCGCCGTAAGCCTCGCGTCCGATACGATCGGGCCCGATCCGGTGCCGTTGTCGCTGACGCCGTGCCGGCGCTATCGCGCGCTCGCGTACGCGGCCGAAGGGCCGGCCGTGCCGATCGTGCCGACCTTCGCGTTTCCCGCGCCGGACGGCGCCTACGTCCCGCTGCACGATCTGCAACCAAACGCCGATCTGATCGAACTGCCGGCGGCCGCCGACGGCATGGGCGCGAGCGTGACGGTTCAGGACCCGGTGACGTCGGATTCGGTGATCGACCTCAAACACATCGACGCCTCGGCGTTGCGTTTGCTGGTGACGCCGATGCCCGGGCGGGCGTATCAGCTGGTCTTCGGAACGGCGGGTCCGCCGCTGCCGGCGCGCAGCTTCGTTCGCTCGATCGCGTCGACGCCGATGCGCCGCGACGGTCAGCGTGACTTCATAGCGCCGCCCGAAAACGGCGCGTGCGCGGCGCCCGTTGCCGGGCGAGCGTACGAGGTCTTGAATCCGACGGTGACGGCGACGCTCGCGGTCGACGGACAACGGCTCCTGGTTCGGCGTCTGGGTGCACCGGCCGGCGAGATTACCGGCGTCCCGATCCGTTCGGGCAGCGAGATGGTAGGGGCCGGCATCGACGTCGCCGACCAGACCGGGTACGACCTCGGGATGCCCACCGGCGCACCGGTGACGCTGCATCTGTACCGCGCCGGACCGACGAGACGTTTGGCACTGCAGAAAATGCAAGGCGAATACGACCTCACCGTCAGCAACGCCGATCTTGCCGGCGGTACCGCGGCGTTGCGCGCCAACACCGAGTTCGATCAGTGGATGCGGATATCGCTGGACCGGCCCTGCAGCGACTTGTGCGTCGTGACGGTGCGCGCCTCGAGTCTGAGCGGACTCTTCGGACTGGCCGTGGTCGCGCGCGATTCGGGCCGGCTGATCGCCGAAGAGCGCTCCGTCAGCAAGCCGGCGATTTCGGTCGCCTTCCACGACGAGCCCGGGGATCCGAAGGATTTGTACGTCTACGTGCAGCCGTATCGCAACGGCGATTACTCGGCGCTGCAAGTGGGCTCGATCTCAATGACGCCGGTCGTTCCGATCGGCACCGCCAGCGTCACGTTGCCGCGAACGATTGCGACCTTGCCCAGCGATACGAAATCGGTGCTCGTGAACGCCAACGCGGCACCCCCGGTGCGACTTCCGCCGTTCGACGGCACGCGGGTTGCGCCGGTCGCGGCGCCCACCGTTCTGGTGCTCGACACGCAGTTCGACGCGCTTTGGACGACGCTCGTTCTTCGCGCGCAGGCGCCGTTCGTCTATTTTCCCGCGCACGTCGTCGCCGACGGCTATAAGAACGGTTGGATCGTTCCCGCCGGCATGAGCGGCGGGCTGGTGCATTTCTATCTGCTGGACCTGCTCGCGGCGATCGGCTTGGGGATCGTTGCGCTCACGCTGGCGTGGCTGATCGCCGGCTGGGTGCGAGAATCCGCGCGCGCGATGTGAACGTCGTCCTGCTCGTCCCCGAGATGCCGCCGGATTCGATCGGCGGCGGCGGCGTCGTCTTCGAAGCGCTGGCGAGCCGGCTCGCGC
>DATJUC010000264.1:0-8108 GCA_035502675.1 Candidatus Acidiferrales bacterium
TCTTGTACGTGCTCGATGCCAAAGGGGTCGACGGCTGGGGCATGCTGCAGCGCGTCGATCTGCGGCACACGTCGCTGGTGAAGGACACGCTCGCGACGCTGAAATACGATCGAACGCCGGCCGTCGCGAAAGACGATGCAGTCGTGCCCGCGCTGCGATCGGGGAGACGCAGCACGGCGATCGATCACGTCGTGTATATTTCGGTCGGAACGGCCACCTACGACGCGATGCTCGGCGACTTGCGCGACGCCGCCGGCGCGCCGCACGGCAACGGCGAGCCGTCGTTCTGCACCTATCCCGAAAGCGTGACGCCCAACCTTCACGCGCTGGCACGCTCCTACGCTCTGGCAGACAATTTCTATGCCGCCGATGCGTCGCTCGACGCCGCCGACCAGGTCGCAACGGCCGGAAGCGCTCCGCTCTACACCCAGCTCACGGCGCGCGTGTCGTCCAGCCGCGCGCCGCTGCAAGGCTTTGGAAACGATCCCGAAAACTACGGTCGCAGCGGCTACCTGTTCAATGCCATGGCGCGCGCCGGCTTGACCTTCCGCGACTACGGCGGGCTGATGCTGCTCTCCGGTTACGACGACGGTCTCTACCATCTGGACGTCCCCGCGCTCGCGGCCTTGTCCGGAAACGTCGACACCAACTACGCCGGGTGGAATCCGCGCGTCGACGACGCGCATCGCGCCGCCGAGTTCGTTTCGGACATGCAGCGCTACGTCGCGGCCGACCGGATGCCGGCGTTCACGTACGTGTGGCTGCCGACTGCACCGGGCCGCGAAGCCGACGCCGATCGTGCGATGGGAACGATCGTCGACTACCTGTCGCACGCGCCGCACTGGAGCTCGACGGCGATCTTCATCGTACCGGAGGGCGCGGCGGAAGGTACCGATCACGTCAATTTGCAGCGCAGCTACGCGGTGGTCGTTTCGCCGCTGGCGCGCCGCGGCTACGTCGGCCGAGCGCACCTGTCCGTCGCCGGCGTGGTGAAGACCGAGGAGGAGATCTTGGGCTTGCCGCCGCTGACGCTCGACGATTTGCTTGCGACCGACTTGAGCGATTTCTTCACCGACGCGCCGCAGCCCGAGCCATACCAGGCGATTCATTAGCGTCTGCGAATGAAAACCGGTTCATGAGCAGCGTGAAACCGGCCCTTCATTTCGGCCCGAGGCTCGTCGCCGCGCCGACCGGATCGTTGCGCGCCGCAGTCGTAGTCCGGCCGCGGCGCAGCATCGAATCGGCCAAACCGCTGCCGGGCGAGCCCGGATCGGTCTACGAGCGCGCGCTGGAACAGCACGCCGTCCTCGTCAAGACGCTCGAGTATTTCGGGGTCGAGACGGTGGTCCTCGACGCCCACGCCGACGATCCCTACGAACCGGCCGTTACGGATGCGGCCATTGCCTTCGAGGACGGGGCGGTCATGATGCGCCCGACGGCCATGAGCCGCCGGGGCGAGAGCGACCGGCTCGAAGCGGAGTTCGAGCGGATCGACGTTCCCCTGGCCGGTCACATTGCCGGACCCGGGCTGCTCGACGGAAGCGACGTCGTCTTGGTGGGCTCGACGGCATTCGTCGGTGCGAGTGCACGCGGCAATGCCCTCGGGCGCACCGGCTTCGCGCACGTCGCGACTGCGCACGGTTATTCGGTGGTGGAGGTCCCTTACGACCCGTCGGTGCCGGCGCTGAGCTGTGTCCTCGCGGGCGTTGCGCCCGATACGGTCGTGCTCGCCGGCAGCAAAGTCGATCGCGCACCGTTTGCAGGCTTCAAGACGATCCTGCTCGAGATCGGCGAAGAGCTCGCGGCCGGCGTGCTGGTGCTGGGCGAGCGGCACGTCATCGCCGATCGCCGGTATCGAACGGCGTTTTCGACGATGCGCCGCGCCGGAATCGTGGTCGAAGGACTCGATCTCTACGACTTCGCGAAAATCGGTATCACGCCGTCGATGCTGGCGATGCCGCTGAAGCGGGAATAGGCCGCGCGTGCGGGTCGCGGTTCTCTCGGACGTTCACGGCAATCTGGTCGGTCTCGACGCCTGCTTGGCGGATCTGGAAGCGCAGGGAGGGGCCGACGCGGTCTTCGCGGCCGGCGATCTGTGTCTGGACGGTCCCAAGCCGAAGAAGGTCTTGCAGCGTCTGACGCAGCTAGGCATCTCGGCGGTCCGCGGAAACACCGACCGCTACCTGTCCGATCCCGGGCCGGGGAGTTTCGAAGGCGTCGAAGACGCGCAGCTGGAGTGGACGCGCCGCGAACTCGGCGAGCAATGGCTCGAATGGCTTCGGGAGCTGCCGTTTGCGATGCGCGTGGGCGACGACGACAACCAGTTGCTGATCGTTCATGCCAACCCCCGAACCGACGACGAGCACCTGTGGCCGGATGCCGACGAGGCGACGCTCGTTCGCATGATCGGCGACGAGCCGGCTGCGGCGATCGCCTTCGGACACCTGCACTTACCCTACGCGCGCGTCTGGCGCGGCAAGCTGCTCGTTAACGTGGCTTCGGCAGGGCTGCCGAAAGACGGAGACCCGCGCGCCTGCTACGCAATCCTCACCGAACGCGAGGGCGGCTGGGAGGTCAAGCACCGGCGCGTCGCGTTCGACGTCAAAAAAGTTGCAACCCAGCTCGCCGATTGCGGGATTCCCAATAGCGTGGAACTCATCGCGACCTTGCGTCGCCATCGCTACAAACGGCTACGCTCGTTCATCCCGTAGAAGCGGTTCGCATCGACCGGCTCGTCAAACGCTACGGCGACTTCACCGCCGTGGACGGCGTTTCGCTGCGCGTCGAAGCCGGCGAGTTCTTCGGATTTCTGGGGCCTAACGGCGCCGGAAAGACCACGACCATCAACGCGATGGTCGGCCTCGCGCACGTCGATAGCGGCTCGATCGCGATTTACGGGTACGACACCCAACGCGATTGGCGTCAGGCTCGCGGGCTGGTCGGCGTCTCGCCGCAGGAGTTCAACTTCGATCGCTATCTCTCCATTCGAGACGTTCTGATCTACGCCGCCGGCTACTTTGGGCTGCGCGGGAAGCAGGTCGAGGAACGCGCCGACATGCTGTTGGAGCGGTTCGGCCTGACGTCCAAAGCTCGCGTCGAGTACACGCGTCTCTCGGGCGGCCAGAAGCGCCGGTTGTCGCTGGCGCGCGCGCTCGTCCACCAACCGAGGCTGCTCATTTTGGACGAGCCCACGGCAGGGGTCGACGTCGAGCTTCGGTTGGAACTCTGGGATTGGCTGCGAGCGCTCAACGCCGAGGGTCTCACGATCTTTCTCACGACGCACTATCTCGAAGAAGCCGAAGAGCTGTGCAAGCGGATCGCGATCGTCCGTCAGGGGCGAATCGTCACCGAGAAGCCGACCCACGAGCTGGTTGCCTCGGGCGCGTCGCTGCAAGACGTCTTTCTGGAGCTGACCAAGAGTTGAACGCGGTCGCTCTGTGGACGCTGATCAAGCGCGAGATGGTGCGCAGTCTGAAGATCATCAATCAAGTGATCTGGCCGCCCGTCATCACGACGCTGCTCTACGTCTTCGTCTTCGGCTTGGCGCTGGGCAGCCGCATCTCGAGCGTGCAAGGGGTCAGCTACGCCCAGTTCCTGATTCCCGGGTTGATCGTCTTGCAAGTCATCGACTCGTCGTACGGCGAATGCTCCAGCTCGCTGTTTCAAGGCCGTTTCATGAACTCGATTCAGGAAATGCTGATCGCGCCGATGTCCGCGTTCGAGATCGTGGCGGGCTACGTGCTCGGGAGCTTGGCGCGCGCGCTGCTGATCGCCGCGCTGATCACCGGCCTGGGCGCGGTTCTCGTCCACGCCGTGCCGCAAAACTGGGCGCTGTACCTGGTCGTGATCTGTCTGGTCTCCGTTCTCTTCTCGGCGCTGGGCTTGATCTTCGGACTGCTCGCCGACAAGTTCGACCACATCGCGATCCTCACGACGTTCGTCATCACGCCGCTCACCTTCGTCGGCGGCGTCTTCACGTCGGCGACCATGCTGCCGCCGCTGCTGCAGCGCCTGGAGCTCTTCAACCCGATCTTTTACACGATCGACGCGTTCCGGAGGAGCTACACCGGGCAGAGCTTTCTCTCGCCGGCGTTGAGTTTGCTGGCGATCGTGGTGCTGGCGGCGGTCGCCGTGGCGATCGTGCTGCGCATGACGGCGACGGGCTACAAACTGCGGACCTGAGCGAAAACGTATGCTGCTGTCGCTGACCTTGAGTCTCGCCCTGGCGCAAAGCACCACGCATTTGACGATCGCGCCGTGGAGCGGTAAGGCGCCGGCGACGACGACCGCGGCCGCGGCCAAATACCGGCTCACCATCGTGGGAGCGCCGAACGCGGCGCTGACGCTAAAGGCGTCTCGGCTCGCGCGCGGCTGGCTGGCGGCGTTCTGCACGCCAAAGGTCTGCGCCCCGATGCAGGTCGACGTCAGGCTTCCGGCTTCGGGACGGACCAGTTACGCGTTCGAGCTGATCCGCGAGGACGAGAGCGCGCCCGCGCACAGCGGGGCGTCAATCGAGAGCAGCGACGGAGCGAGCATCGCGATCGCACCGTAGCGCCGCGGACCTGCTTTAGAAAAACGGGTTGTGCGCCTTTTCCAGCGCGACCGTCGTCGGCGGCCCGTGTCCCGGCATGAGCACGGTGTCGTCGGGCAGCGTGAAATACGCGCTGCGGACGCTGTTGAGTATGTCGTCGTAGGTGCTGGCGTCGCCGAATGCGCCGCCGACGCTGCCGGCAAACAGGGTGTCGCCGGTAAAGACGACGGAGTCGAAGAGAAACGAAGACGAGCCGTCGGTATGGCCGGGCGTGTGCAGCATCCGGATGCGGACGCCTTCGCCGAAGGGCAACTCTTCGCCGTCGCGGACGAGCAGCGCTTTGTTCGCCAGCGCACCGATCGCGTGGACGTCGAGCTCGTGCATCACGATTCGCGCGCGCGGAAACGCGGCGGCGACGTCGGCGGTGGCGTCGCAGTGGTCGGCGTGCTTGTGCGTAATCAGGATGTATTGCAGATGATAACTGCCGCTTTGCAGCATGCGCAGCAGGTTGAGCGGGATTCCCGCCGGGTCGACCAGCGCCGCACGGCGTCCGCCGTCGAGAAAGAACACGTAACCGTTGCTCGGATGCGGGTCGTGCGGATGGTGCCGCACGTCGGCACGCTCGATCCGCGGCGGGTACCAGCGCGCCGCGGCGCTGTCGGCGAGCTTGCCCGGGTCGAGGCGCAGCACGCGCGCCACCGCGCGAGCCTGCTCGTCGGAGGGGGTGCCGTCGTCTTGGAGCCAGCCCCGAATCGCAAGCGCGTCGATCCCCGTCTCGTGGGCGAGCCGCGCCTCGCCGACGCCGGTTCCGCGCATCGCTTTGCGGAGGATGTCGCCGAAGGTGTCCTCCAGCGGCAGGCGGTTCTCGTCCATTCGTACGGCTTCGACGCCGCTTGCGGACCCACTGCGCTGCGCTGCAACCGGAAGTAGAATCCGAGCGGTCGAAACGCCCGGTATGGAACGCGTCATCATCATCGGCTCCGGGCCGGCCGGCTTGACCGCGGCGGTCTACGCAGCGCGGGCGAATCTTTCGCCGCTCGTGCTCGCCGGCGGTCTGTACGGCGGTCAGCTCATGCTGACGACGGAGGTCGAAAACTATCCCGGCTTTCCGGAAGGGATCCTGGGCCCGGACCTGATGATGCGCTTTCGCGAGCAAGCCGAGCGCTTCGGCGCCCGCATCGAAAACGTCGACGCGACCTCGGTCGATTTCGGCGCCCGGCCGCCGGTCGTCCGGACGCTCGATGCCGAATACCAGGGCAAAACGGTCATCGTCGCGACCGGCGCGAGCGCCCGGTGGCTCGAGATACCGGGTGAGGAACGTTTGCGCGGTCGCGGCGTTTCGACGTGCGCGACCTGCGACGGAGCGTTTTTCCGCGGGAAGCACATCACCGTCGTGGGGGGCGGCGACTCGGCGATGGAGGAGGCGCTGTTCCTGACGCGGTTCGGCCATCGCGTCACCGTCATTCACCGGCGCGACGGCTTACGTGCGAGCAAGATCATGGCCGATCGCGCGCGCGCCAACGAGAAGATCGACTTCATCTGGAACACGGTCGTCGAAGAGGTGCTCGGCGACACGCACGTCACGGGTCTGCGTTTGCGCAACGTTCGCGACGGAAGCGCCTTCGAGTTCGATGCCGACGCGCTGTTCATCGCAATCGGGCACACTCCCAACACCGCCATCTTTCGAGGACAGCTCGACCTCGACGACGCCGGTTACATCGTTTCCGCGGACGGCACGTCGACGAGCGTCGAGGGCGTGTTCGTGGCCGGCGACGTCTTCGACGTGCGCTACAAGCAAGCCGTCACCGCGGCGGGTTCGGGCTGCCGGGCGGCGATGGACGCGGAGAAGTATCTCGAAGCGATCGAGTACGCGGTCGCGATGGAGTCGCCGGCCTAGTTTCGTCCGCCGAGCAGCGCGCGCAGCGCCGGCGCGAGCTCCGGATATGCGAAGGCGTACTCGAGATCTCCGAGCGTTCGCTTCGGAACGACGCGCTGACTCGCGATCACGGCTTGCGCGCCCTCACCGAGCATCAGGCGTAACGCGAACGACGGAACCGGAACGATCGAAGCCCGGCCGACGGCCGCCGCCAGCGCGCGCGTGAACTCGAGATTCGTTACCGGATTCGGTGCCGTCGCGTTGAACGCGCCTTCGCCGCCCTCCAAGGCCTTCAGGTAGATGCCGGCGACGTCGTCGACGTGGATCCACGAGAACCACTGCTTGCCGCTGCCGAGCGGGCCGCCGCCGCCGGCGCGAAAGATCGGCAGGATCTTCGCCAGCGCTCCGCCGTCCGTTCCCAAGGCGACGCCGGTACGAATCAGGGCGACCCGCATCCCGAGGTCGCGTGCGCGCAGCGCGGTGGCTTCCCAATCCTGGCAAACGCGCGCCAGAAAACCATCGCCCGGTGCGGTTTCCTCGTCGAACGCCGCCTGGGGATCGACCGGGTAGTAGCCGATCGCGCTAGCCGAGAGATAGACGAACGATTGGCGCTCGTGGCGCGCGAGCGCTTCGAGAAATCGTTCGGGAAGCTCGACTCGGCTCTCGCGAATGCGCGCTTTGGCGGCGCTCGACCAGCGCTGCGCGACCGTCTCCCCGGCGAGATTGACGATCGCCTCGCACGTCGCCGCCTGCGAAGCCGCGGTCACGGGATCGCGCAGCGAGGCGCCCAAGACTACGTGTCCGCTTCGCTCCAGCGCGGGCACGAGATGACGGCCGATGAATCCCGAGGCGCCGAGAACGAGAACCCTCATCGAGAAACGGCCGTTACGCGTGCGTCGCTGCCGACGATCTCTTCGATCTCTTCGGCGCGTTTGGGGATGGCGGCGGTCAGATTTTCGTTGCCGTTTTCGGTCACCAGGACGTCGTCTTCGATGCGAACCCCGATACCTTTGAAGCGCTCGTCGCAATCGGTGTCGCGATGAACGTAAACGCCGGGTTCTACGGTCGTCACCATGCCCGGACGAAGGACGGTAGGCCGGTCTTCGGCGTCGCGATACGCGCCGACGTCGTGAACGTCCAAGCCGAGCCAGTGACCCGTGCCGTGCATGTAGAACTTCCGGTACTTTTCCTGCTCGACGTTTTCGTCGACGGAGCCCCGTAGCAAGCCGACGTCGATCAACCCTTCGACGATCGTGCGCACGGCGGCGTCGTGGAACTCCATACGGCCGGCCCCCGGGCGAACGGCGTCGATGGAGGCCGCTTGTGCGGCCAGAACGACGTCGTAAATCGCGCGCTGCTCGGGGTTGAAGCGGCCGTCGACCGGCCACGTCCGCGTAACGTCGGTCGCATAGCAGTCCAGCTCGCACGCCGAGTCGACCAAAAGCAGCGTTCCGGGCTCGAGCCGGTCGCGATTGCGGACGTAATGCAGCACCGTGGCGTGATCGCCGCCGGCGACGATCGGCTCGTAGGCGACGCTTTGCGCGCCGCCGCGCCGGAACTCGGATTCAAGAATCGCCGCGATATCGTATTCATAGAGCCCGGGGCGCGTCGCGCGCATCGCCGCGACGTGTCCGCGGCGCGTGATCTCGCAGGCACGGCGCAGCGTTTCGATCTCCTGCGCAGATTTGATCAGCCGCAGCT
>DATJUC010000265.1:0-10875 GCA_035502675.1 Candidatus Acidiferrales bacterium
GATCGGCGTCGCACCGCGCGTGCCGGCCGGCGCCGCGCTCGTGACGCCCACATTGGGCGCGATGTCGTCGGCGCCCGCCATGCTGCGGTCGATCTCGACCAGGCGGCCGCCGCCGCGCACGAACGCTCGCAGCCAAGATACGTCGGCGGCATCCAGCGGCTCGGCGCGCGGCTCGAATTCGTAGCCCGAGATCACCAGCGTTGCGACGCCGCGTTCCAGCGTCGGCAGCGCGCGCTCGAAACGGCGCACGGGAACGCCGGCGGCGCGCAGCGTTTCGTAGAACGCGCGATACCCGTTGGGTCCGGTGTCGTAGGTGGACGGGACGGAAGGCGGCGGCGGAGCGTTGACGACTTGCGCGTCGTAGGCCAAACCCGCGACGGCCACGACCGCCGCCGCGAGCGCGAGCACTTCGATCGATCGCCCGCTCACGCCGATGCTTCCGGTACGAGCGCGAGATACGCGCCGCGCGCGCGCTCCCACTCGTCGGAGCCGACGGCGCGCTCGGCGTACGCGCTGAAGACGAACGGCCGCGCTATCGCGTCGAAGGGCACCGTCAGCGACGCGTCGCGCGCGCGGACGCTCGCGCGCAGCTCCCCCACCGTCGCGCTGCGACGCTCTTCGAGCTCGCCGCGAAGCTCCAACGCCGTGACGGCCGCTGCGAACAAGAGTTTTACCGCGTCCCCATACCGTTCGCGTTCCGCGCAGCGCAGCGCACGCTCGTAGAGCGCTCGCGCGTCGGGCTTTCCGGCCAACGGCTCGACACCCCGCGCGCGGCGCCGTCGATCGAAATCGATCGACGCGATCAGGCGAAGCGCCACGATGAGCAGCAACAGCGTGACGGCCGCCAGCAGAACGTAGCCGGCGGCAACCGCCTGCGACGGACTCACGTGAGCACGGCCGAACACGAGGCGCAGCAGTTTCCCCACGTGCTCGCTGACCCACGTCCAAAAGCGTTGCCACCAGTTGGGCGACGGCGGCGCGGCGGCGTGCGCGAGATCGTAACGCCCCGCAGTCCGCAACTCGCGCGCCGCGATTTGCGAAAGATCGGACGGTCCGGACGTCCCGGGCCCTTCGTCGAGACCGCGCCGTTCCGCCGCCAGCCGTTTCTCCGCTGCAGCGCGCGCTTTGCGTTGGGGGATCTTCGCGATGGCGGCGCGTTGCGCGTGCTCCCATCGTGCGACCAGCTGGGCGCGTGTCGCCGCCTCACCGCTCGCCCCTGCGACCGCCGCTCGTCCCGCCGCGAGGATCGTGGCGATCGCGAGCAGCGCGCGTACGGCCGGTCTCACGCGACGGCGGGGGCTTGCGTCAGCCGGTCGAGGCCCGCTTCGAGATCGTATCCTTCGCGGCGTATTCGAACGTCGAAATAATAGATCGCCAGCAGGACGATCGAAAACGGAGCGATGGCGGCGCGAAACACCGACGTCACGATCACTTCGGCTGCAATCCAGTGGTGAAAGATGAAGAAAAATGCCAACAGGCCGGTCAGCGAGCTCGCCGCCATCATCACCGCACCGGCCGCGATCGAAAAGAGCAGCGCGCGCCAAATCTCATGGCGGTTGAAGACGCGGGTAAAACCGGCGTTGAGAGCGGCGACGGCGCTTCGTTCTTCCACGACGATGGCGTTCATCGCAAACGTCAGCGCGACGATCAGCGGCGCCAGCACCAGCAGCCCGGCCACGAACACGATCGCCCCAAACACTCCTACGAAGACGCCCAGCGGCACCGACGCCCGCGCGATCAAGGTCGCCAAGACGGCCACGACCGCGACCGCGATGACGAAGCCCACGTACCACGCGATGAAGATCGCGGCTTCCAGCAACAACAACGCCAGGACCGACGGCCAGCGCTGCAGCGACGCCCGGTAGCAGGCGCGAAAATCGACGGCCGATCCGCGATAGAGGCGTGCGACGCCGACCGTAACCGCGTTGAGCGCGAACGGCCATACGGCCCAGACGACGATCAGCAGGAGCACGAACGCCAGCGCGGCGCCGGGCGAGGTCATGAAGCCCGGCAGCACCGGAGGAGCCGCTTTCGTCGGGTGCGCGAGGATTTCGAGCGCCCGATCGATCTCCGACGTCGAGCTTCGGTCCACGACGTATTGCAGCACGGCGAGCGGCACGATCACCACGCTCACGAGGCTTGCGAAGGGTATGAAATTTCGAACGTACACCGTAATGGCTCGATCGAAGATTTCGCCGAACCCCAGCGGACGAAGTTCCATCGCGCGGCGCTTCGGGCAGGGCGGCGCAAAAACCCTCAGTATTTCACCGACATGACCATTGGGACGGTCGGCGCGATTTGGCGCTATCCCGTCAAGAGCCTGGCGGCACAGCCGCTGGAGCGCGCCGACGTCTCCACGAGCGGACTCGCGGGGGACCGCGAGCGCGCGCTGTGGGTTCGCACCGGCCACGCTCGAGCCGGCAAGACCTATCGCGGAAAGGAGAACGACCGTCTTCACCTGGCGCGCGACGGGGCCGCGGCGCTGGGCGTCGCCGCCGCGGCCGGCGTCGACGCGGAGCTGCGCGATGGCGAACGCTTTTTCGACGCCGCGCCGGTGTCGGTGCTGGTGGACCGATGGCTGCGCGAACTCGGAGAGTACGTCGGTTACGCGGTCGAGCCGCTGCGCTTTCGTCCCAACCTCTTCGTTCGCGCGGAACCGTCGTTCGAGCAGGGCGAGGCGCAGCTCGTGGGCGCGGAATTGATGGTCGGATCGGTTCGACTGCGCGTGCGGGAACCGATCGAACGGTGCGTCGTCACGACGTACGACCCCAAGGGCGGCGACGCCGACCCGCGCATTCTGCGGTTCGTCGCACAGAGCCGCAACACGTGGATGGGCGTGTACTGCGACGTTCTCGAGCCCGGAACGCTCGCGCTCGGCGATACGCTGTCGCGCCTGCCCGGCGCGTAGGGAACTTACCGGCGTCGTGCGCCGGCAACGTGGATTCACCCTCGCCGAAGTCCTGGTCGTCACCGCGATCGCGTTCGTTGCCGGATGGCTGCTGCTGCGGCTGGTCGATGCGGCAACGAACGCATCCTGGCGGGTCGCGCAGCGTCTTTCGTCCGCGTCGGCCGCGGACCGGTTGTGCGATCGCCTCGCCGCCCAAGCTGCCGGCGCGTGGTCGGTCTTCGTGCCCGATGCCGACGTTGCCGGCAACTCCAACGCCGACGGACACGAAGTCGACTTTGCGACCCAAGACGCCGCTCACCGGCAGCACTGGAGCGCTTTCACGTTCGACGCGCGTGCGAACCGCGTGACCGCCTATGCCTACGCGCCGGGCGTCGCGCCGGCCGCGGGCGAGCACTTCGACAACGTCGGCGACCTGCAAGCCACGGGTTTTGCGGTGACGGCGTTGACGGATCCCGCCGGTCCCGGTTACGATCCGCTCTTCGCCGGCGCGAGCGCGAGCGGCGTCGACGTCGACTTCGGCTGGGGCTCCAAGGCGACCGGCGGCAATCACCTCGTCCGCGTTCGCTTGACGGGTGACGGCGTCGCGCGCTCGCTGACGCTCGCAAGCGCTACCGCACCGACGCATTTCACCGTCGTGGTGGAGTACACGCCGTCGCCGTAAGGCTACAGCGTCGTGCGGCCTTCCAACGCCTTGGCGAGCGTGATCTCGTCGGCGTAATCCAGATCCCCGCCGATCGGCAAGCCGTACGCCAGCCGCGAGATGCGCGAACCCAAGGGCTGCAGCAGGCGCGACAGATAGAGCGCCGTCGCTTCGCCTTCCGCATTGGGATTGGTCGCGAGAATGATCTCGTTCGGCGACTCGGCGCCGACGCGCTCGACCAGCTCCTTCACGCGCAGTTGGGCCGGACCGATCCCGTCCATCGGCGAGATCAGGCCGCCGAGCACGTGATAGCGGCCGCGAAACGCGCCCGTACGTTCGATGGCGTAGACGTCTTTCGCCTCGGCGACCACGCAGATCGTCGACGCGTCGCGCCGCTCGTCGGCGCAGACGTCGCACGGGTCGCGTTCGGTCAGCGAATAGCAAGTCGAACAGAACCGCACGCGGTCCTTGACGTCGAGAATCGCCTGCGCCAGGGCCTGCGCTTCGTGGCGCGGGCGATTGAGCAAGTAGAACACCAGGCGCGCGGCCGTTTTCGGTCCGATCGTCGGAAGCTTGCTGAACTCGTTGATCAAGGCCGCGACGGGGCCGGCGATCGAGGTCGACAATCTACATGAGGCCGGGAATTCGCATGCCGCCGGTGACCGAGGCCATGCGCTTCTGCGAAGCTTCGGCGGCCTTCGAAAGTGCGTCGTTGACGGCCACCACGACGAGATCTTCGAGCGTTTCGACGTCCTGCGGATCCACGGCTTCGGCACCGATCTTGACGCCCCGCACGCGTTGATCGCAGGTTACTTCGACCGTGACCAGACCGCCGCCGGCGGTGCCGCTCACCGTCGTATTGGCGAGCTCTTCCTGCGCCTTGGCCATCTCGGTCTGCATCTTTTTGACTTGGGCCATCAACTGGGCTTGGTTCATCGTTCCTTTATCCGTTCGTTGGCGTAGCTGAAGAGCGCGTCGGCGTCGTCGCTTCCGGGCGGTTCGGCGCTCACCGATGCGACGCCGCCCGGCGCGGAGCCTTTGGTACGGCTGCCCGCGCCGTTGCCGTCGACGCGCAGCGTCACCGTGAGCGCGGCGCCCAGCACGTCGGCGATCGCCGCCTCGATCGAACGCGCGTGATTCCGCAGCACGTCGGCGCTCCATGCGTCCGGAAGCTTGAGGACGAGTTCGTCACCGGAGAGCGATTCGATGGCCGCGCGCGAGAGCGGGATTCGCAGCGACTGCCGCTCGCCTTCCACCTTGCCGCGAATGCTCTGCCACGCCGCTCGCACGCGCTGCAACGAGAGCGGGCCCGCGGCGGCCGCGGCGACGGGCTTCTCCGGCGCGGCGACCGGCTTCTCGGGTGCCGCGACCGATTTGGGGGGGACCGGCGCAGCCGCCGGTTCCAGCGGCTTCGCGGCAGCAGCCGACGGCGCCGGACGCCCTTCTTCGAGTACCGCCACGCGCGCCGCCAGTGCGTCGAGCGACGGGTCCTCGGCCGACAGCACGTAGCGCAGCAGCGCCGTCTCCAACTCGAGACGCGGATTCGCGCCCGATCGCGCGAGCGACGCGGCCTCGGCGAGGACGCGCAGGATGCGAACGAGCGCCGCTTGGCTTACGTCGCGGCTGCGTTCGGCCGCCCGCCGCGCGTCTTCCGGAGCCAAGTCGCGCGCCAGCAGCTCCGGATCGACCCTCGCGACCAACAAGTTGCGGAACCCGGCGATCAGCGCGCGGAGCAAGACAAGCATGTCGCTGCCCGCGTCGCTCGCCTCTTCGATCGTCCGAAGCACGGCCCGCGCGTCGCGCGTCAGCACCGCGTCGACGATCCCGTTGGCGAAGTCGCGCCCGGTCGCGCCGAATGCCAGGTCCAGCGTTTCGACCGTCACGCACTGGCCGGCCGCGAAAGCCGCCGCCTGTTCCAGCATCGTCAGCGCGTCGCGCAGTCCGCCGTCGGCGCGGTAAGCGATCGCCGCCAGCGCCGCGTCGTCGACTGCGATGTCCTCGCCGGCGGCGACCTGGCGCATCTTCTCGATCATGACCGGAATCGCAATTCGCCGGAATGCGTACCGCTGGCAGCGCGAAAGGATCGTCACCGGAAGCTTCTCCGGCTCGGTCGTGGCCAGAATGAAGACGGCGTGGGGCGGCGGCTCTTCCAGCGTCTTGAGAAAGGCGTTGGCGCCCTCTTTGGTGAGCATGTGCGCTTCGTCGATGATGTAGACTTTCATCCGCATCGACGCGGGCGCGAACTTCACGGCGTCGCGCAGCGCGCGGATCTCGTCGATGCCGCGATTGCTGGCGGCGTCGATCTCGAGCACGTCCAGCGCCGTTCCGGCCAAAATAGCACGGCAATTGTCGCAGGTGTTGTCGGGCGTCGCGGTCGGCCCGTTCTCGCAATCGATGCAGCGCGCCAAAATTTTCGCGGCCGAGGTCTTGCCGGAGCCGCGCGGCCCGGAAAACAGGTAGGCGTGCGCGAGGCGACCGCTTTCGATCGCCGCCGTCAGGGTGCGGACGACGGCGTCTTGGCCCACCAGATCCGCGAACGACAGTGGGCGCCAGGTACGGTAGAGGGACACAACGTGGACTTGGCAGGAGTGTTTGAGGGAGCCTGCCGTCGGGTAGATTGAAACGGCACATCCGGATTTTGGGTTATGATGGGTGAGCAGGAGGCGCCGTAGTGACGCCTCCGAGTTTGACTTCCCGAGGGCAGGAGCGACCGGAAGGGATAAGAGAGAGGCTCCGTGGATCTGCGCGCTGCGCTGAAAACCAAGTTCGGGTTCGATGAGTTTTACCCGGGCCAGGTCGACGTCGTTTCGTCCGTCTTAGGCGGCCGGGACACGCTTGCAATTCTGGCGACCGGCGCCGGGAAGAGCTTGACGTACCAACTGCCGGCTTTACTGCTCGAGGGGACGACCGTTGTCGTCAGCCCGCTGATCGCGCTCATGAAGGACCAGCTCGACATGCTGCGCGAGCGAGGCATCACCGACGTGGTCGCGCTCAACTCGACGCTCTCCGAAGAGCAGGAGGCGCGGGCTCGCGAGCGCATCGCGTCGGGAACGATCAAGATCGTCTACACGACGCCGGAAAAGCTCGAGGACGAAACGTTTCTTCGTCTGCTGCAATCGCTGTCGGTGCCGCTGTTCGTCGTCGACGAAGCCCACTGCATCAGCCAGTGGGGGCACGATTTCCGGCCGGCATATCTGGCGCTGGGCGGCGTGATCGACAAGCTCCACCGCCCGACGGTGCTGGCGCTGACCGCCACCGCCACGCCGTCGGTTCGCGAAGACATCCTGCATCAGCTCGGCATCGAGCACGTCAAGCCGATCGTGCGAGGATTTGACCGGCCCAACCTAGTCTACGAAGCGCGCAAGGCCGACAAGGAAGCCGACAAGCTGCGCATTCTCAACGCGCTCTTCGGCGGCGACGAGGCCCTCGAAGGCACCGGCATCATCTACACGGCGACCATCAAGAACGCGCTCGAGATCCAGCGTTATCTCACCCAGCAGCTCGACATTCCGGCCGCCGTCTACCACTCCAAACTGCACAAAGAAGACCGTACGACCGTCCACAACCTTTTCATGGACGAGTCGATTCGCGCCGTCGTCGCGACCAACGCGTTCGGCTTGGGAATCGACAAGCCCAACATCCGGTTCGTCGTGCACTACGATCTCCCGGGATCGCTGGAGGCGTACACGCAGGAAGCGGGGCGCGCCGGCCGCGACGGCATGGAGTCGCGCTGCATTTTGATCTATCGCATGAGCGACACGCGCGTGCAGAACTACTTCCTGACCGGCAAATACCCCGACGTGGAAGAGGTCCAGCGCGTCTTCGGAACGATCGAGGTCTTCGGCGGCCAGGCCAACGGCGTCGCAATGACCGACCTTCGCAAGATCCTGCAGCTGCCGCTCACCAAACTCAAAGTCATCCTCGCCCTGCTCAAGAAATCCGGCTATATCGAGCACGTCGAGAAGTCGACCTACGGCTTGACCGAGGCGGTGCGTAAGAACCGCAGTCTGGTACTGAGCCTGGCCAACTACGAGACGAAAAAATCGTACGACCAGAGTAAACTGGCCATGATGCTGCAGTACGCCGAGACGACCTCGTGCCGCCGCCGCTTCATTCTGAACTACTTCGGTGAAGACTTCGAGAAGAGCAACTGCGGCGCGTGCGATAACTGCCTGCGCGCGCTGCACCGCGGCGTCGAAAAAGGTGAAGTGACCGGGGGGTTCAAGATCTCCGACGTGGTGGAGCACGCGAAGTTCGGCCTCGGCACGGTCGAGCGCGCCGAAAAAGACCTGGTGACCGTCCTCTTCCCGAACGTAGGGTACAAGACGCTGCTGGCATCGGCCGTGCGCCGTGCCGAAGCAAAGATTGCCTAAAGCGGTCCTCCTGCGGTGGGCCGGCGTCGCGCTGGCGCTGGTCGCCGCGACGCAGGCGCAAACGCCTTCGCCCTCTCCGTCTCCATCGCCGTCACCGCCCTTACAGGCGTCGGCCGCTCCCAGCGCACCGCCGGGCGCCGCTCCGACCGGAGCGCCCGTTCTCGAATCGACGGCCGCGCCGGCCGCCAGCCCCACGCCCACGGCGCCGCCGATTACGGTCACGCCGGCCAGCGTCGAAGTCCCGGTCGGCAGCACGCAAGCCGTCAACGTCGGCTCCGTGCTCGGGCCGATCGCCGCGACGATTCACGACCCGGCGGTCGCGGGCGTTACCGTCGATCAGTCGACCCAGACCGTCGCGGTGACCGGCAAGACGCCGGGAGCGACCGACGTGACGATCTCCGATTCTCGCGGCCTGACTCGCGACGTTCCGGTGCGCGTCGCCTATTACGCCGGAACGGTGTCGCCGCAAATCACGGTGCCGATCACCGGCGATCCGGCCTCGTCGGACTTCATTCGCGAGGTCGTGGCGCGTGCCGTGCGCAACGCCGCCACCGCCCGGCCCGGCGCGCAGATCGTTCTCTCCGACGACGACGTGCCGTTCAACGGCGTGCTCGCGCAGGATCGCGTCGCGCAGTTCGACGTGCCGGTGCTGATTCAAGGGATTCAGTATTTCGAGGTCGACGGCTCGACGCGCGTCGACTTGCAGAACGTCGCCGTGCCGCGTATCTCGCCGGCATCGCTGATGGTGAGCGACTATCCGGAGCGCTTGGAGGAGAACGGCCAGCTTTTCACCGCGGATTTGAAGTCGGGCGTGCCTTCGCGCTTTCTCTACTTCCACTACAATCCGCCCGGACAGCCCGACCGGCGCATCGTACTGCGCGCCGAGAATCCCTCGAACGAGCCCGCCATCGTGCAGTTCATCAGCGGGCGCGGCGGTCCGTCACCCAACGAGATGGAGACCGGACACCGCTGCACCAAGACCTTTTTGGTCGACGTCGTGCAAAATCAAGGGCAACTGCTGACGGTTCCGGGCGACTCGTCGGTCAACGTCGTCACCAGCGAGCTGCCGGCCGGATCGGTGGTCTGCAACGTTCTGCAGCTGCGCGTGCTCTCGGGCGGCCAAGTGCACCTCACGCTATTCGCCCAAGACGCCGCGCAGAGCCCCGACGTACCGTTGACGACGGCCGGGCTGCTCGAGGGCACGCACAAACACGCGCGCGGCATTTACGCGATTCCCGAATTCTACTACGCGACCCAGTGGAACGTCGACGGCGACTTTCTCGAGCTTCCGATCGGGCAGATCCCTCTGCCCAACCACCTCCAAGGCGAAGCGCTGGCGGGTGACTACGGCGTGCTGCAATCCTTCGTCGTCACGATGTCGAATCCGACGTCGCAGCCTCAGGCCGTGGCGATCTACGAAAATCCGCGCGGCGGGCGCGCGACCGGCACGTACCTGATCGACGGCGTGCTGGTGCAGTCGCATCAGGTCCCGCCGTTCTCGCGTTACAAGATTCGGCAATACGTCGTTCCGGCTCGCGGATTCGTGCGCGTGACCATCGTCACGATGCCGGAAGCCGGTTCGAGCTATCCGCTGCGGCTGGAGTTCGCCCCCGACGACGGCAGCGTCGCGCCCGGCGCGCCGGGGTCGCCGGTTTATTAAGCGCTCGCGCTACGACCCAAGCGCGGCGCGATAAACGCGCTCCATTCCGCGTGCGGCGGCCAACCACGAAAAGCGGGCGATCGCGTGCGGTCGCGCCTCGGCGGCGCGCGCGTCCTGCCCGCCGGCCAGCGCCCGCGTCAACGCGCCGCACCATTCGGCTTCGTCGTCGACGCCGGCAACCGGCGCGTCGTTGCCGGCGACCTCGGGCAGCGACGCGCGATCCGAAACGACGCACGGCGTCCCGCTGCAAAGCGCCTGCGCCGCAGCGTATCCGAACCCTTCGTAGCGCGACGGCACGGCGACGACCGCGCAGGTCGCGTAGAGCTCGAGCACCCGGGCGCGCTCGACGTAGCCGAGAAAATCGACGCGATCGAGAACGCCCAGCGATTCGGCCAGCGCGCGGCATTCGTCGCGGTAGGGCGTCGGCGGCCCGACGGCGACGACGCGCGCGTGCGGTATCGATGCGAGCGCGCGAATGACCGCGCCGAGATTCTTGCGGCGCTCGACCGTTCCCACGACCAAGATCGTCCGTCCGTCGCCGCCTCGGCGGTCGAGCCGGCAGAAATCTTCGGCGACGCCCGGGTAGACGACGTGAACGCGCGCCGGATCGAAGCCGTCCAGCACCCACAGCAGCTCGCTGCGCGAAAACTTCGAATCCACCGCGATGTGCGCGGCGCGACGGTAACGCGCGATCGAGAACGCGCCGAAATAATAACGCGCGTAGAAGCGCGCGTGAGACTGCACCCGAATCCAGGCGAAGTCGTGCACGGTCACGACCACCGGAACGCGCGCCGTCAGCGGCACGGTTCCGGACGCGCAGTGCAGCACGTCGACGCGCGCCGCGCGCGCCCGCTCCGGAAGCAGTACTTGATCCCACAGCACGCGCCGGTCGAAACGCCACGGATCCAGGCGCGGCTCGGCCAGCTCGACGACGTCGACGCCGTCTTGCCGCAGCGCCGCCGCGAGGCCGCGCACGTATTCGCCGATTCCGGTCGCGGTGCCGACGCTCAACTGTGCGTCGAGGCCGATCCTCACCGCCGGCCGTCCGGCGCCGTTCCGAGCAATGCGGTCAGAGCGCGCACCATGCCGGACCGTTCGTCGAGCGCGCGGGCGCGCGCCAGATCGCCGCGAGCCGTTTGCAGGTCGCCGCGCCGGTAAGCGATCACACCGAGTCCGGCCTGCGCATCGGCACTGCCGGGGTTCGCAGCCAGCGCGCCGGCAAACAACCGCGCGGCGGTCGCGTCGTCGCCGAGCAGCAAGGCTTGGTTCGCCGCGCCGATCGTGTACTTTCCGG
>DATJUC010000266.1:0-9875 GCA_035502675.1 Candidatus Acidiferrales bacterium
GTCCGACCCACTACGCGCAAAAGCACAATCCCTTCCTTTACTTCTCCGATATCGTGAACAACAAGAGCCGCATGCAGAAGGTCGTTCCGCTCACGACGACGTCGCTGGCGGCGACCGTCTCGAATCCGGCCACGGCTCCGAATTTCGTCTTCCTCGTGCCCGACGAGTGCCACGACATGCACGGCACGACGGATTGCGCGAACAACGACAAGCTCTTGATGGAAGGCGACAAGTACGTGCAATACCTCGTCACGACCATCATGAAGTCCAAGGCTTGGGGCATCGACTCGGCCATCATCATCGCTTGGGACGAGAACGACTATAGCTCGAACATTGGATGTTGCGGGTCGCCGTATCCGCACGGCGGCGGGCACGATCCGCTGATCGTGATCACCAAGGCGTACAGAACACCCATCGAAATCGCCACGCCCTCGAACCACTACAACGAGCTTCGGTCGATCGAAGACGCGTTCGGTTTGCCGCACATCGGCAACAGCGCGACGCAGCCGCCCTCGCTCGATCCGCTGCTCTACCCCTGGCTGAACTCGGCGCCGTAAGTGCGTCCAGGAACGCAGGCGGCGCGGCCGCCTGCGTTCCTTACCGCGGCGCTCTAGATCGCTTGGATCTTCGCCATCATACCGCGATCCTCGTGATCGAGGATGTGACAGTGGAAGACGAAGGTCCCCTTGATGATCGGGCTGCGAAAATCCAGCAGCATCGTCACCCCGCCCGGCTTCCACCTTCCGTCGGCCAGGCGAGTGCGAACCGGTACGACGACCGTATCGCGCCAGACGTTGCGCCTCACCGGCTTGCCGTCGACCGTTTGGACGAGAAAATGCACTTGATGGATGTGAAAGTCGTGCACCTCCGAGGTTTCGTTGTAGACCGTCCATCGTTCGATCGTCCCGGTCCGAACCACGAACATCGGCGGCGCCTGCGGTTCGAACGCCTTGCCGTTGATGTAGAAGATCGTACCGCCTTTTTCCGAGAAACGGACGACGCGATCGGCCGCAGGCGGGGGTAAGACCAGCGCACTGCGGGGCGCGGAGGCGGACTCCCAGGCGCCGCTTCCTGCGAGAACTGAACCGCTGCCGCTCGGAGTCAAGCGCACGAGCGTCTGCGCCGGATCCGGATCGCCGATCGGCCCCGAGTCGTAACACGCGGTTCGCAGGTAGCCGGCATGGCTGACGGCGGCCACAAACTCGACGCGCCCGGCCGGCGCGACGAGAACGTGGGTCTCCGTAAGGCTCGCCGGATTACCCGGATACGCGGCGACGGGGTAGCCGTCGATGGCGACCACGTGCAGGACCGCTCCGTCGATTGAAAGATCCAGAAACCGGTGTCCGGTGGCATTTACGACGCCGAAAAACTCCGGCCGCCCCGGCGCGACGCGAATCGTCGGCCGCAGGATCCGATTGACGGTGAGGACCGTGTCACCCGGCAGCGGCGCGCACGGCGTGGTGTTCGGAGGAGCGGTCGGCAGGGGCGCCGCTGCCGCGCGCACGACGTCGCCGGCTCCGGTTCCGAGCTCGCGAACCATCAGCACGTGCTCGGGCAGCTTGGCGAGCGCCGGAATGCGCTTCGCAATCCCCTCGACGACCAGAGCTCCGCTCATGCCGCCCTGACCGACTTGGTAGTCGGTCTCGCCGTGCACGTGCGCGTGATACCAGTAAAGTCCGGGTGGTTGCGACGCCGGCACGTGCACGACGTAATGGAGCGAGCCGAATGGCTTCGCCAGCATCGTCAACACGTCGTCGCCCGGCCGCATCGGTGACGAACCGAGACCGTGGAAGTGCAGGTTGACGTCGCTGGCCATACCCTTGCCCGCCGGCAGGCCGTCGCTCAGCTCGACGTCGATCGTATCGCCCGGGGCGACCTCGATGGTCGGCGCGACGTCGTAATCGCCCCGATAGACGAACGTCGGCAAGTTATCGGACGGGTCGATTGCAGCCGTCAGCGAGATGCTGGCGAGGCCGCGAACCGAAACGACCGTGGGAGGCGCACCCGGGTCGGTAGCGGCGATCGAGCCGGTCTCGGCGCGCGGCCCGGTGTCCGCCGGGCCGATGGATGCATAGTTGCACGCGGGCGTAACCAAAAGCAGAAGGCACGCAAAGCTCAAACGTTTCATGTCGCAACCGTCCTCCGAAGCAGCGCCTACGAGTCTACCGCCGCAACGTTTAGAAACGATTAAGCATCGCGACGAATCGCGATGCCTAATCGACTTGCCGGAGGAGTTCTGACGCCGCGCTACATGTTGGTGATCGCGGCGGCGGCGTGGCCGAGGACGACCTTCCCGCCGCTGGCCATGTTATAGGTGTTCTTCTTGGAGGTCACGTAGAGGTCGACCGCGTTGACCTGATCGCTGACGCTGCCGTTGGCCGTAATCGGGTACTGCTCGTTGACCATGATGTACCCTAGGTTTTTGATGACGATCTTCGTGTTCGCCTTGACCGGCGACGCGATCGTCTTGCCATCGATCTTCAGCGATCCGAACTTCACGCTCGGAACGATCGTGAACTTCGTTCCCACGCGCTTGGTGTCGACGCTGACCTGAACGTTGCTGGCGACGATGAGACCGTTGAGAAGCGAGGCACTGGCGGTCGTCGACTCGGCATCGGCCGTCGTGTCGTTCTTGGAGGCGCTCGACGTAGCGTTGTCCGACATCGAACCCACCGTCCCGACGGGAGTCTTGGCGCCGGGCTCGGTCTTCGAATCCGAGTTGGTGTTGCAGGCCACGCTGGCGTTGCTCCACGGTCCGGTGACGTTGGAAAGGCTTCCGCCGTAGCCGTCGGCGTACAAGCTGTACGAACTCGGGCTGACGACGTAAGGCGCGGGCGGTACCGTGAATGCCGTCGAGGCGCTGCCCACTACGATCGCCGTGCCGGCCGGCACCTTGAGCGGGTTGCCGGCGATGTCCACGACGACGTAGATCATGTTGACCAGAGCGCTGCTCTGGCTGGTAGCGGCCGGCGCCTTGTCGGCGCTGGCCGGCACCTGATTGAGAATGACGTAGCCGTAGCCGTTGAGCGTGATCGTCGTGTTCGCCTTGGGCGTTCCCGAGAAGTGCTTTCCGGCCACGACGAGGTCGGTAAAGGTGGACTTGTCGGTCGTGCTGGTTTGCGACTTCGTCGTCGCCGTGGTTTCGGCGGCGGCCTTCACCGACGATGCCGTAATCAGTCCCTTGAGGACCGAAACGTTCGAAATGGTCGACGTTGCGTCGACGGTCGTCTGGCCTTTTGCGACCGTCGTGGTGTAGTTGTCGTCGACGGTCTTGCTCTCTACGTAAGGACTCGAGAGCGTCGGGAGCGAGCTGGTTTGCGTGCCGCTCTTCGTGCCGCACTCGAGCGGCGTTTCAGCCAGCGGCCCCGAGACCACTTTGGTCTGTCCCTTGACGGATTGGGTCGTATATTCCGCATACGCAAGACCGTCGGCGAACCCGAGGAAATCACCCGACGCCGCTTGCGGCTCCGCCGTAAGAGCAGGTGCACCCTGCGCCTGTTGGAGATCGGCGCCCGATGCGTAGGGGGTCGATGGAGTAAACGAATGGCCACTGCAGGCCTGTAAAGTAAGGCCTGCGGCTACCGCAACCGCGGTAAGAATCTTTTTCATGGACGCCTATAACCTCCGAGGATTCGAATGTACCTGAATCGTGGAAGAGCCAGCTTGAGTCCGCCTGCCCAAGGCGGGCCGCCGCCAGGCCTAGCCTATTGAAGAACGTGGACCTAAACGAATAGGTCGCCAGTCTTACAAACGCCCGTCCGCTTGCCCTAAGCGGAGGCCGGCGCCGCAGTCCGGCCGAACCCGGCTCCATGAGCGAGGCGGGCGTGCCCAGGCGGCGCCCCAATCGGCTTTGGCCGATCGTCAGTTTCGTCGTTCTGCTGGTCGTACTCGCGGCCGACGAGCGCGACGGCTTCTCGCGCCTGGCAGATCTGGACCGGGGAATCGCCGACGCGGTCGGGAGCGTTTCGATCGTATCGCTCTACGACGACTATACGCACCGGTTCGCTACCTGCGACTACCAATGGCTGGTGCTCTGCCAAGAGAAGCCGGCGATCGGCCTGGAGCTCTACGACGCCGGCGCTGCGGCAAGCGAGGCGCCGACCACAGGAAACTGGCTGGCCGGGGCGATCGGGAATATCCCGAAGCTTCCCGACGCCACGTTTTACGTGCTCGGACAGCGATGGTCGCAAGGGCCTATCCCGTTTGCGATGGCGCTGCTCTTCCTGATCGGCTGCATTGGATTCGCCGTGGCGGCCGTGCGCGGCGAAGGCAACTACGTCCTCGCCCTGATCGCCCCGATCGTCGTGCTCGTCGCGATGTGGATCCTCAAACACGTCTTCCTCTTCTTGGCCGATGGGGCGCTCCTGTTTCTCGAGGCACTGATCTTACTGGGCGGCATTCCGGCTGCGATCGCCGGCGCCCTGAAGTTCGCCCACGAGTCCGGCGAGGTGAAAGAGGGCGTCAGCCGCATCGCCGAGTCGTTTCGACAACCGAAGTAAGCATCGCCGAAAAAACTCTCATCGCCTTTTAGCCGCCGCTCGCGAAGCCGGCGGCCGAAAACGCGTACAATCCGAGCGTGACCTCATCTCTCTGCCGGCGAGCGCTCGTCGCCGCCATTCTTTTTTGCTGCGCGTGCGGCGCGGCGAGCGCCGCCGACTCGACGCAAGAACGGTCTTGGGAAATGCAAGTCGGCCGGCAGCAATACGACCAGTATCTGCAGCGCGGCGAGATCGTTCCGTCACAATCGCCGCTCTATGCCGTCATCGATCCGATCGGCGACGCGATCGCGGCCGTAGCAAACGCACAGTATTTCGCACCCTTTCATTTTCTGCTGCTCGCCCAGCCGGCACCCAACGCCTTCTCGATGCCGGGCGGCAACGTTTACGTGACGACCGGCATGCTTTCGCTCTTGAAGAATCGCGACGAGCTCGCGGGCGTGCTCTGTCACGAGGTAAACCACGACATTCACCACGACATGTACAACGTTTACCAGCTGACCGGCGGCGCAGGCGGACCGGGCGATCCGCAAGCCGCTTCCTACGAGCGTGCGGCCGAAACCAACGCGGACCGCGCCGGAGCCTATCTCTGCGCAAAAGCCGGCTTCAATCCGTGGGGCATGGTGTGGAATTTTCGGCTCTACCGTCAAATGACGGGGGCAAGTCACGAGTCGAGTGCGAGCTCCGATCATCCGAGCGACCAGCAGCGCGTCGCCGATTTGATCGCCTTGTTCGACGGCGACAAAGCCACGTTCGGACGGTTCCAAGACGACGTTGCCGATGCCCAGCCGCTCTCGCTTCCGTACGGCGCGGTGTCCCGGCAACAGCCGTATCCGGCTTACCCGCCCTATGCGCCGCCGCCGCCGCCCCCCTGCTATCCGAATTGCCGGTAGCGCTCCGTCGCGTCGCGCGCCAAATCTACGAAGAAGCTCTCGGCGGCGCGCGAGCGCCTTACTCCAGGCCTGGCGCGATGGCCTCGATGCTCGCTCCCGTCGAGGTGCACGTGCCGCCTCGCGTGATGTCGAAGCGCCAATGATGGCGGGGACAGACGAGATGGTTTCCTTCCATCCATCCTTGCGCGAGGTCGCCCCCCTGATGGGGGCAATAGCGCAGGACCGAGTACTCTCGTCCGTCGCACGTCACGGCGATCCGCTCTTGCCTCGCCTCGAGCGCTTCGAGCGCCGCGCACCATTGCGCGAGATCGTCGGCGTCCATCAAGAGAAAAGCGTGGATGACGGGCTGATAGATGTCGGGATTGCGCCGTATGCGAACCCGAAACGTGAGCGAGAACTCCTCCCACGTGAGCGCGCCCTCCAACACGCGTCGCACCTGCCATGCCGGCGCGACGAGCTCGTAGAACTCTTCCGGACGGCGTTCCTGCGTCAGGGTGGTGGTTCGGCTGTGAAAATCTACCTTGACGGCGACGTCCTCACGTTCGCGCAGCGCAAAATACAGCGGCACGTCGACGCGGTTAGCCAACGAGAGGCTCGCCAGTTTCTTCGCGAACTCGAGGCGAAGCCGTGCGAGCGTCTCCTCGACGGCGCTCGGCGAAAGCGTACGGTGACCGTTGAATAGCTCTCGCCGGGATTTCGCATACGATTCGACCAGCCCGGCGTGCTCGCTCTCCGCGACGGTGGGTCCGGCAACGACCGCCGCGCGATCGCCGGCAACGTCGATCGTTCCGCCCGGTCCGAGGTTCGCGAGCTCCACGTTCGTCTTGCGCAGGCGGCGCTTCAGGTAGAACTCGAGCTTCTCGAATCGCGAGAAGATGTTGCTCGCCTCGAAGTTCAAGTGGTAGAGTTCGGGGTCCAGAAAGCACGGCGGTCCCGCCGAAGGGACGTACGTCGCCGGTTCCAGCCGCTCGATGGCGCGCGCCACCGACTCGAATTTCGCAAACGACTTTTGCTTCGAAATGGCTGCGTAACGCGTCCCTTCGTATTGGTAGCACGTGGGATGCCACGTAGCGCCCGAGAACTGACACGCGAAGACGTCTAGGGTGCCGGCGTCCTCGCGGACCTCATCGATACGATCGAAGAGCTTGCAGTCGTTCATATTGAAGAACGTCTTGTCTCCCATGCGAACGAGCAACGCGGAATCGCGGTTTGGGCTCGAGTCGTCCAGATAGAGTCGCAGCCAGCCCCCGCCGAACGGGATCCGCTCGCGGTCGGTGAGTGCGGCCAACCTGCGGCAGCGGTAGCCGGCAAGCTGCTCGAGCAACGTCGCGCGGCGAAAATGTGGAATCACGAGCGTGAAATCGCGCGACGTCAGCCGTTCGAGAAATCCAAGGTCGAAGTGATCGTGGTGTTCGTGGCTCACGTAGACGAAGCGTTCTCGCGACGAATCGGCCAGCCGATCGGCGACAAACTCCGCCATGTGACCGTTGGGCGGAAACTGGAACCACGCCGAATCGAAGGCTCCCTCCGGCGAAAGCCACGGATCCATTACGATCACACTGCGATCGTCCTCCACGCAGAAACCGGCGTGGCCCAAGTAAGTGATCTTCACCGCGAGGGGCACGCCCGCTCGGTCACGCGCCGGAAGGAACGCCCTACGGGGTCGCGCGGTACCCCCGACGTTCGGGCAAGCGGATTACTCATCGGACTCTCTTACCCTCCATGCAGGTTTTTCGGTACGGGAGCAAACTTCCCGGAGCTCCCGACTGCCGCGGCGGCGGCATCGCCGCCTCGCGGCCTGTGCGACCCAAGGCATCCGAACGACGAAGCGCGGCCGGCGCGACGTTCGAAAAGCGCGCTTAGCTCGCACGCCTCCGGAGGTCGCGATATGCCGCGCGCCAATCCTCATGCATCGTTCGAGGCGGCGGCGAAACACCTTTTCCGGCATATCCGAACTGCCTATAGGGGCTGCCGCGCGCGACGCGAACCTGCATCCCTCTCAATCCGCAGACGTCCGAACGATCGGAGGGGCTGGAATGGCGGACGACGCCCGCGTACCTTGGCAGCACGATTACACCAGCGCGCTCGAACGAGCGGAAGGCGAGAGAAAGTTCGTTTTTCTCGACGTTTTCAACCCCGGTTGAGGGGGATGCCAAGCGCTGGATACCGTGACGTATCCGTTCGCCCCCGTCGTGGAAGCCATCACCGAGTACGCCGTTCCCATACAAATCGACAACTCGAAGCACGAGAATAACGTCTTTCTCCACGGCATTCATCACATCTGGACCCCAGACGTTCGAATTCTCGACCATCACGGGTACGAGCTCTACCGGTTCGACGGCTTCCTTCCGCCGGCCGAGTTCGCGGCGCGAACGCTCTGCGGATTCGCGATGGCCTATCTCCGCCTGAAGCGCTTCGAGCAAGCCGAATCGCTTTACGTTTCGGTGCTGCGCCGGTATTCGACCAGCTACGCCGCACCCGAAGCGCTCTACTATTTGGGCGTCACGCGCTATCGCAAAGATCCCGACGGCGACGAGCTGCTCGCGCAATGGGACGACTTGCGATCGCGCTACCCGGAGAGCGAGTATCGCGTCAAGCAGTCGTTCAAAGAGCTTCCGGACGATCGGTAGCCGGCGCCTCCGGCGCGCGGTTTCGCTCCTCGCGAAGCTTCGCGAGCTCGGCCTTCGTGCGGCCCACGTAAACGTGGTCTTCACCGAACGCCCGTTGCTGAATGGCGATCGCGCGCTCGAAGAGGCAGTCTGCTTCATCGTAACGGCCTCGGCGCGCAGCGATGTTCGCCAGCCCGAGAAGGCTTTCGACGAGCGACGGATGATCGGCTCCGCTAATGCGTTCGCGCAACTCGAGCGCCCGCCGAAATAGCTGCTCGGCACCATCGAGGTCTCCGCCTTCGAAGGTAACGTTACCCAGGCCGTTGAGGCTGTAGCCGACGTCGGGATGTCTCGGGCCCAATGCTGCCTCTACGATCGCGAGGGCACGCTGGTGCGCGGCGCGCGCCTCCTCGAATCGGCCTTGGCGGCGAAGGATCCCGGCGATGTTGTTGAGACCCCCGCCGACGTCGGGGTGATGTGGGCCCAAGCGGCGCTCGCGGATGTCCAGCGCCTTTTGATGCAGACGGAGCGCCTCGTCGATCCGGCCCAGTTCGTCCTGAACGTTTGCCAGGTTGCTGAGCGTGTGCGCCACCAGCGGATGGTCGGGACCGTAGGCTCGTTCTCGAATCGGCAGCGACCGCTCGAAGAGCGGCAGCGCCTCGGCGAACCGGCCCAGCTGTGCGTGAACGATCGCCAACGTGTTGAGATTTGTGGCGACGTCGGGGTGGTCGGGCCCGAGCGCGCGCTCCCGTATTTCGAGCGCGCGCTCGTCGAGCGATTGTGCTTGCGCGTATTCACCCCGCATCCACGCGATGACCGCGAGACGATTGAGCACTCTGGCCACTTGCGGATCGTGCGCACCCAGGTTGCGTTCGGCAAGCGCGAGCGCCATCTCCGCCAGCGCTCGTGCTTCCTCGTAGCGGGCACGTTCTGCCAAGTAGGCTGCGGCCCGATTCAAGACGTTACCGGCGGCATCGGAGTACGTTCCGAGCGCTTCGATCCACTTCGAGATCGCGGCGACGTGTCCGACGAGCCGCTCGCACTGGGGCCACGTCTCAAAGGTGCCCGTGGGGAAGCAACGGTCGAACGCGCGCGTTGCCCGTTCGATCAAGATCGCGCGCTGTGCCTCGCCGATCGACTCACGTACGATCTCCTGAACGAGGCGATGAACGCCGAACGTGCGCGACGTCGCATCCGAACGTATGAGCGAGTAACGCGCCAGCGGCCGAAGCGCTTCCGCGATTGCCAGATCGTCCGGATCCGCAAACGCTTCGGCGACGGCTTCTCCGAACTCCGGCGCACCCTGAAGAAAGAGCTCGAACGGAATCGCGTCGGGGGCGACCAGCGAAGCGATGCGCGAGATCTCGGCCGAGACCGGCGACGCCTTCTCCACGGCGTCGAAGTTGGCAACCCAGGTCGCTGCGACGGTCTCGTGCGAAAGCAAGGCGCCGGCTTTTTCGAGCAGGCTCACGCGGCGCTTACGCAGCGCGGCCAAGTATGCCGTCAAGCTCGCATCGGTTTCGGCCACGTAGGCCGCTGCCTGCTCCAGCGCGAGCGGGAGATTTCCTACCTCGGCGGCGATTTCGCCGGCGGCCGCACGTTCGTCTCCGACGGCGCCTTCACGGCCGGCGCGACGCAACAAGAACGCAATCGCCTCCGCAGCGTCGAGATCGCCGACCTCGAGTGCCCGCGGAATCCCTAGTTCGGGGAAAACCGTGTCGCGCGAGGTGATCAGCACGTCGCCCGCGAGGCTCTCGGGGACGAAGGGCTGCACGCCGCGACGATCGTCGACGTTATCTAGAATCAGCAGCCAACCGGGCTCGGCATCGAGCCACGCCAGCACGGCGCGAACCGTCAGTTCGTGACTGTTCGATTCG
>DATJUC010000267.1:0-2676 GCA_035502675.1 Candidatus Acidiferrales bacterium
AACGCTGCCGCCGTCGCGGCCACCGGGGCCGCCGTCGCGGTCAGCGATCGCGACCTCGCGGCCGGACGATTGGGTGCGATCCTGCAGGAAGTCTCGGCGCCCGCGCGGCTGGAGCAGCTGCGCGCCGCCGCAAGCCGCGTACGCCCGGAGGATCCGGTTGCGACCATTCTCGCCCGGGTCGAACTGCTCGCAGCGAGAAAGAAGCCCGCATGACGCGGTATCACTTCGTCGGCATCGGCGGCATCGGAATGAGCGCGATCGCGCGCATTCTCGCCGCGCGCGGCGAAGCCGTCTCCGGATCCGACGTGAAGGCGACGCCGTTGACCGACTCGTTGCGCGCGCAGGGCATCCGCGTCGCGATCGGCCACGACGCCGAAAACGTTCGCGATGCCGGCGTAGTGATCGTTAGCTCCGCGATCGATCGCGCCAACCCCGAGTATTCGGCCGCGCAGCGCGCCGGAATACCGGTGCTTCATCGCGGCGAGATGTTGGCGCGGCTCATGAGCGGCCGGCGCGGCATCGCGGTCTGTGGAACGCACGGCAAAACGACGACGACCGCAATGATCCACACGGTTCTGCGGCTCTCCGGAATCGATGCGAGCTTGGTGCTGGGCGGCGTCGACGGACTGCTGCACGCGAACTGGTACGACGGCGCGTCGCCGTGGTTCGTCACCGAGGCCGACGAGTCGGACGGCTCGTTTGCGCTGCTCGAGCCCGAGATCGCGGTCGTCACCAACATCGAAAACGACCACCTGACCAGCGACGACGAGCTGCCTGGGCTGGTGCGCGCGTTCGGAGAGTTTCTAGCGAAACTCCCGGAGAACGGGCTGGCCGTCATCGGGACGGACAACGAGCTGTCGGCATCGCTGGCTGCTCACGATCTCGCCGCGTCGGTGGTCACCACCGGGCTGCGCGCCGATGCCGGCGTTCGCGCCGCCAATCTGCGATTCGACGGACTGGGATCCAGCTTCGATGTTATCGCCGGCGGCGCGTGCCTGGGAAGCGTCGATCTGCGCGTGCCGGGCGAGATGAACGTGCAAAACGGGCTGGCCGCGATCGCCGTGGCGCAGCGTCTCGAGGTTCCGTTCGTGCGCATCGCGGGAGCGCTGCGGCAGTTTCGAGGCGTCCGGCGGCGATTCGACATTTTGGCGCGCACCGAGCGAATGATCGTGGTGGACGACTACGCACACCATCCGACGGCCGTGCGCGCGACCATCGCCGCGGCGCGCCGCTACCATCGCGGTCCGCTAATCGTCGCTTTCCAGCCGCATCGTTATACGCGCACGGCCTTTCTCTCGCGCGAGTTCGCCGAAGCGTTGCGCGGCGCGGATTGCGTCTATCTGGCACCGGTATACGCCGCTTCGGAACCGCCGATTCCGGGCGTGAGCGAGCGCTCGATCGGCGAACCGCTGGCGGCGACGGGGGCCGACGTCCGGTTCGTCGGGCGGGTGGAAGAGCTGTCGGAGCGGCTGACGGCCGAGGCGCCGGCCGGCGCGATGGTGTTGATGCTGGGAGCCGGTACGATCACCGGCGTAGCGGCCGATCTGGCGGAGCGTCTGCTGGCCGCCCCCCGCGTGGGCGCGAGGCGGCGAGCGTGAGTTTGACGACGGCGCGAGCGTTAGCCCCGTTGCTGACGGCGCACGACCGCGAAGCGCTGGTACGCATCTTCGGCGAACGCGTCGCCTTCGACGAGCCGCTCGGTGCGTATACTTCTTGGAGGATCGGCGGACCGGCGGACGCGCTGGTGCAGGTGCGGTCGGAAGAAGAAAACGCGGCCTTGATGCGGCTGTGCTTCCGTCGCAAACTGCCGTGGTTCGTGTTGGGAAGCGGCAGCAACGTGTTGGTCGGCGACGGCGGAATGCGCGGCATCGTGCTGCGTCTCGGCGGGACGTTCGGCGACGTCGCCGTACGCGCCGACGCCGAAGCCGTGATCGTCGAAGCCGGCGGGGCTGCAAGTATGGCGGCCGTCACGGCGAGAGCCGCCTCCGCCGGCGCGTCGGGAATCGGTTCGCTGGCCGGAATTCCCGGGACCGTGGGGGGCTCGCTGCGGATGAACGCCGGCACGGATCGCGAGCTCGGCGAGTTCGTGCGCGACGTTTGGGTGCAGTCGCCGTCGAAACCCGATCCCCACCCGGTGGCCGTCGCATACTTCTACCGGCATTCGACGCTGGCGCGCGACGCCGTCGTCTGCCGCGTCGCGCTGCGCTTCGCGCGCGAGGATCCCGGCGAGGTACGCGACGAGATGCAGACGCGCCTCGTCCGGCGCAAAAACACGCAGCCGATCGCGCTTCCGAACGCGGGCTCGTGCTTTCGCAATCCGCCCGGCGACAAGGCCGCCCGGCTGATCGAAGCGGCCGGTGCTAAGGGATGGCGGGAGGGAGGCGCGGAAGTCTCACCGCTGCACGCGAACTTCATCAACAACGTCGGCGGCGCCAGTGCGAAGGACGTCGCGACGCTGCTCGCGCGGGTCCGCCGCGCCGTTGTCGATCGCTTCGGAATCGAACTGCAACTTGAAGTCCATTTGGTCGGGGTCTTCGTCGATGATGAAACGTAAAGCCAAAGTCGTCGTAATCATGGGCGGCAGCAGTGCGGAGCGGGAGGTCTCGATTCAGAGCGGCACGCAGGTCGTGCGCGCGTTGCAGTCGCTCGGATACGATGCGACGTCGATCGACTACG
>DATJUC010000268.1:0-18524 GCA_035502675.1 Candidatus Acidiferrales bacterium
CCCCCTTGAAGCCTCAGGCGACTTCGAACAGACCGGCCGCGCCCATGCCGCCGCCGACGCACATCGTCACGACCACGAATTTCACGCCGCGGCGTTTGCCCTCGATCAACGCGTGCATCGTCATGCGCGCGCCGCTCATGCCGTACGGATGCCCGATCGAGATCGCGCCCCCGTCGACGTTGAACCGGTCGTTGGGAATTCCCAGCGCGTCGCGGCAGTACACCGTTTGCACGGCGAACGCCTCGTTGAGCTCCCACAGACCCACGTCGTCGACGTTGAGACCGTGCGCGGCGAGCAGTTTCGGCACGGCGTAGATCGGACCGATGCCCATTTCGCCCGGATCGCAGCCGGCGACCACGAATCCGCGATAGATGCCCAGCGGCGTCAAGCCGCGATCGCGCGCGAACTCGGCTTCGACGATCGCTACGGCGGCCGCGCCGTCGGAGAGTTGCGAGCTGTTGCCGGCGGTGATGGACGTGTCTTTGATGCCGGGCACCGCGCTGCCGAGCTTCGCGAGGCCTTCCAGCGTCGTGTCCGGGCGATTGCCTTCGTCCTTTTCCAAAACCACGTGCTCTTCGGCAACGACGCCGCTGTCTTTGTCTTGCACGTACTTCCACGACGGAAGCGGCACGATCTCGGCGTCGAACCGGCCGGCTTGCTGCGCCGCCGCCGTCCGCTGCTGGCTCTGCAGCGCGTACTCGTCCTGCCGCTCGCGCGACACCGAATACTTCTTCGCGACGTTGTCGGCGGTGTAGAGCATCGGCATGTAGACGTCGGGGGTGTGACGCAGCAGCCACTCTTCGGTGTAGAACTCCATGTTGAGGTTGTTCTGCACCATGCTGACCGACTCGACGCCCCCCGCGACGATCGCGCGCGCGCCGTCGGCGATCACGCGCTTCGCGCCGCTCGCGATCGCGTCCAAGCCCGAAGCGCAATAGCGGCTGACGGTACCGCCGGCGACCGTAACCGGACAGCCCGCGCGCAGCGCGGCCGTACGGCCGATGTTGTTTCCGGTGGCGCCTTCCGGCAGCCCCGAGCCGATCAGCACGTCGTCGACCTCGGCCGGATCGAGGCCGGCGCGCTCCATCGCGTGCTTGACGGCGTGACCGGCCATCGTCGCTCCCGGCGTTTGGTTGAACGCGCCGCGAAACGCCCGTCCGATCGGGGTCCGCGCCGCCGAGACGATCACCGCCTCACGCATTGACTAACTCTCCTTCGTTCTTCGATCCGCCGCGTTGCTGCGACGCAGCGCCCAGGTCGGCAATTCTGCCGCCGCTCTTGGCGACCCGCTCCAAAAGCGGCGCCGGTTTCCACTGCTGGCCGAACAGCCTGGCAAACTCCTCGATGCGCGCCCAGACGACGTCGGCTCCGACCTCGTCGGCGTACCACATCGGGCCGCCGCGGTGCGGCGGGAATCCGTAGCCGTATACGTAGACGATGTCGATGTCGCCCGGCCGCACCGCGACGCCTTCTTCGAGCAAGTACGCACCGCGATTGACCAGCGCGTAGATCAAGCGATCGCGGATCTCGTCGTCGGTCGCTTGGCGCGGCGCGATGCCCGCCTTTCGCGCTTCTTCGGCGAAGAGCGCTTCGACCTCGGCGTCGGCAATCGGCTCGCGGCCCTTGCCGACCGCTTTGTCGTACTTGAAATATCCGGCCATCGTCTTCTGACCCAGCCGTTTCATCTCGACCAGCCGGTCGAGAACGTTGGTGCGTCCTTTGCCTTCTTCGCCGCGCGATTTGGCGATGTGCCACGCGACGTCGATGCCGGAGAGATCGCTCATCGCAAACGGTCCCATCGGGAAGCCGAACTCCTTCATCACCGCGTCGACGCGCGCCGGCGCGACGCCCTCTTCGGCCAGCGCGACGGCTTCGCGGGCGTAGTCGAAGATCATTCGGTTTCCGATGAAGCCGAACGCGTTGGCCGAGAGCACCGCGGTCTTGCGCAGCGTCTTGCCGAGCTTGAACGCGGTCGCGATCGTTTGCGGCGACGTATTCTTGCCGCGCACGATCTCGAGCAGCGGCATGATGTTGGCCGGCACGAAGAAGTGCAGCCCGAGAAACTTGTCGGCCCGGCCGGTGACGGCCGACATCTCGTCGATGTCGAGCGTCGAGGTGTTCGAGGCTAGGATCGCTTCCGGCTTGACGATCGCGTCGAGCTTCTTGAAGACCTCTTTTTTGACGTCCATGTTCTCGAACACGGCTTCGACCACCACGTCCGCGTCGGCGAGATCGTTCCAGTCGTCGGTGAACGCAATCGACTGTCCGCGCTTCCAGGCCTCCTCTTGCGTGAGCCGGCCCTTCTGCACCTGGTACATGAACATGCCCATGACGGTCTGGCGCGCCTTGTCGACGGCTTCTTCGTTGGCGTCGATCACGGTGACCGGAATGCCGGCCTGCGCGAAGGCGATTGCGATGCCGGTTCCCATCGTGCCGGCGCCGACGACGCCGGCCTTCGCGACCGCCAGCGGCTCGGCCGGCGGCAGCCCGGGGATTTTTGAAAGCTCGCGTTCGGCGAAGAACACGTGCCGCAGCGCGAACGAGGGCGACGAGCGCACCAGTTCCTCGAACAAGCGCGCTTCGCGCGCGATGCCGAAAGCGAACGGCATCTCGACGGCCGCTTCGACCGCGTCGATCAGCTTGTGGGCCGCGAATCCGCCGCGGTCTTCCGGCGGCACCATTTTGTGCGCTTGCGAGACGACGAACGGTCCGGCTTGCGCGGTGATGCCCTTGCCGATGATCGCCTTCATCTCCGACACGCGCCGTTTGGGAGGCAACGGTTCCTTCGAGAGAAACGCGACCGCCGCCGCGACCGCGTCGCCGTCGACGACCTGGTCGAGAACGCCGAGCTCTTTGGCCTTGCCGGCGGCGTGCGAGTTGCCCTTGAGCATGAACTCCAGCGCGGCCTGGGCGCCGATCAAGCGCGGGAGGCGTTGCGTGCCGCCCGCACCCGGAAGCAGGCCGAGCTTGATTTCGGGAAGACCGGCCTTGGAGCGTTCGGTCGCGAAGCGATAGTCGCACGCCAGCGACAGCTCGAGGCCGCCGCCGAGCGCGTTGCCGTCGATTGCGACGGCGTAGACCTTCTTGCCGCGCTCGATCGCCGCGACGACGTCGCGAACCGTCTTGGTCTCGGGCGTCGGTTCGGTCGCGAAGTCGTTGACGTCGGCGCCGCCGCTGAAGATGCCGTTGGCGCCGGTGAAGATCACCGCTTTTACCGCCGGGTCGTTCTCGGCCGCTTCGACCGCGGCCAGCAGGTCGGCCGAATAGGCGAACGAGAGCGCGTTCACCGGCGGATTGTCGAGGGTCAGGATCCGAATCCCGTCGCGATCCTGCACGTGAAGCTGTGCCATCTTATGCCGTGACCGCCATCTTCCGGTCGAGCTCGAACTGTTCTTCCGTCAACGCCATGACGTCGCCCGAACCGTCGAGAATCTGGCGCTTGTAGTACGCGCCCTGCGAGAGCACGTGCGACGAGTAGAACTTGGCCGTCGCCAGCTTGGCCTTGTAGAACTCCGCCTCCGGATCGCTCGCGGCGATCTTTGCGGCCGCGATCTGTGCGGCTTTGGCCATTTGCCAGCCGCCCGCGACGACGCCCCACAGCTTGAGATAGGGCACCGAGCACGCCAGCGCTTTGTTCATGTCGCCCATGCCGGTCATGCCCATCCACTGCGAGACTTCGGTCAGCGTCGCGAGACCTTTGAGCAGCGCTTCGCCGATCGCCTTCACGTCGGCGTTTTCCGACGCCGCGCATTCCTTGGCGGCCTTCTCCATCTTTTTGCCGACGGCGGTCGCGCTCGCGCCCATGTCGCCGATCAGCTTGCGGCCGAGCAAGTCGAGGGCCTGAATCCCGGTCGTGCCTTCGTAGATCGTCGTGATGCGTACGTCGCGGTACTGCTGCGCGATGCCGGTCTCCTCGATGTAACCCATCCCGCCGAAGATTTGCAGCGCGGTCGAGCACAGCTCGACGGCGTTTTCGGTGCACCAGCCTTTCACGACCGGAATCATCAGCTCGGCAAACGCTTTGCTCTCTTTGCGGACCTTGTCGTCGGGGTGACGGTGGGCGAAGTCCAACGCCGCCGCCGTTACGTAGGCGAGACCGCGCATCGCTTCGATGTTGGCCTTCTGCCACATCAGCATGCGGCGCACGTCGGGGTGATGGACGATCGTGACCGGCGCCTTGCTGCGGCTGGCGACGTCGCGGAACTGAACGCGCTCTTTGGCGTATTCCAGCGAGTGCTGGTAGGCCCGATCGGCCAGCGCCAGACCTTGAACGCCGACCGAGAAGCGCGCGGCGTTCATCATGACGAACATGTACTCCAGGCCGCGGTTCGGCTCGCCGACCAGATACCCGATCGCGCCCCGGCCCTTCTCACCCAAGCTCATGGTGCACGTCGGGTTTCCGTTGATGCCGAGCTTGTGTTCGATGCCGGCGCAGATCATGTCGTTGCGCTCGCCCAGCGTTCCGTCGGCGTTGACGACGAACTTCGGCACGATGAAGAGCGAAATGCCTTTGGTTCCTTCGGGAGCGTCGGGCAGACGAGCCAGCACGAGATGCACGATGTTCTCGGCCATGTCGTGCTCGCCGAACGTGATGAAGATCTTCTGACCGGTCAGGCGGTAATGGTCGCCCTCCGGAACGGCTTTCATGCGAACCTGCGCGAGGTCGGATCCGGCTTGCGGCTCCGTGAGACACATCGTGCCGGTCCACTTTCCGGAAACCAGGTTGGGGATGTAGGTCTTCTTCTGCTGCTCGTCGCCGCACAGCTCGATCGCTTCGATCGCGCCTTGATTGAGCAGCGGACCGTTGGCGAAGCCGATGTTCGACGCGTTCCACATCTCGAGCGTGGGACCGAGCAGCAGTTGCGGCAGCCCTTGGCCGCCGTATTCGGCCGGAACCGGCAGACCGATCCAGCCGGCGTCGGCGAACTTTTTGTACGCTTCCTTGAAGCCTTTCGGGGTCGCGACGTTGCCGTCGTCCCACGTGCAGCCCTCCTTGTCGCCGACGCGATTGAGCGGGTCGAGCACGCCCGTCGCAAACGAAGCGGCCTCTTCGAGTATCGAGTCGAGGACGTCCATCGTGTCCTCGCATCCGGGAAGTTTCGCGACTTCTTCGACGCCGGCGAGTTCGCGCAGGGCGAACTGCATGTCGCGCAATGGCGCTCGGTACGTGCTCATGGTGTTATGCGTTCTTTCTCACTTGGGTGAGGGCGGCAGTGATCTGTGGCGGATAGAGCTCGCCGCGTAGGCGAGCGATCGAGGCGGCCAGCATGTCGAGATAGGGCAGCATTGCGGATTTGATGCGTTCGAGACGTTCCCGCCCGGCGTCGGTGATGCGGTAATAGCGGCGCGACCGTTTGGTGGGATGCTCCCACTCGCCCACCACGAAGCCGCGCTCCTCCAGCCGGCGCAGCAGCGGATACATCGTATTCGTGTTGACCGCGAGCAGGCCCTGACAGAGTCCGTCGATGCGCTGCATCAAACCGTGCCCGTGGTCGGGCGCTTGCGCCAGCAAGTGCAGGACGATGACCGGAAAGATCGTTTTCGACTTGATCGGACCGCGGATCAGCTCGCCGACGGGGAGGCCGGCAGAGCCGTCGGAGTCGACGGCGCGGAGCGCTGCCTGAGGCATACTCTCATTGTGCATTATTAGAAATAATAATGCAAGATCTTACTAAGCAGCCGTCGCGAGAAACACTTAGATGGTTGTACTAGTATATGACCCCGATGCGATCCGAGGCCGTCTTCAAGGCGCTGGCCGACCCCAGCCGCCGGCGAATGCTCGAGCTGCTCCAGGCGGGCTCGATGACTGCCGGCGAGCTCGGCGGTCACTTCGACTTCTCGGCACCGTCGGTCTCGCATCATCTCGCGGCGCTGCGCTCGGCCGATCTCGTGCGGAGCGAGCGGCGCGGCCAGAACATCGTCTATTCGCTCAACACGTCGGTGCTCGAAGACCTCTCGCGCTTCGTTCTCGACTTGCTCGGCGTCGGGCAGAAGGAGCAGCCATGACCCGGAAGACCGCCCTAGCCGCCGGCCTCGCGCTGGTCGCGGCGTCGGTCGCCATCTCGCTGTGGGCGTATCCGCACGTGCCCGCGCGCGTGTCCAGTCACTGGGACGTCGCGGGCAACGTGAACGGCTACTCGCCGAGGTGGCTCGCCATGACGTTGGTCCCCGCAATCGCGGCCTTCGTCTGGTTCCTGATGCTCGTGCTGCCGGCGATTTCGCCGCGCGGCTTCCGCCTCGACCGCTCGGCGAGCGCGTTTTACGAAAGCGTGCTCGCGATCGTCGCGACGCTGGTTCTTCTGCACGCCGTCGTCGCGCGCGCCCAAGCCGCCGGAGCGACGCCGCCGCTCGCGGCCGGCCTCATTCTCATCGGCGCGCTCTTCGTCGTGTTGGGCAACCTGATGGGCAAGCTTCAGAAGAACTTCTTCATCGGCATTCGAACGCCGTGGACGCTGGCCAGCGACGAGGTCTGGCTCAAGACGAATCGTCTGACCGGGCGGCTCATGGTCGCGTGCGGGCTGGCGATTGCGATATCGAGCTTCGTGCCGGCGGTCACCGTCGGTGCCCTGATCGCGACCGTCGTCGCGCTGATCGCGGTGCCGGCGATCTATTCGTACGTGCTGTACCGGCGCACCGAAGGCTTCGGACCCAACGGCACTTAGCCGCGTTCGGCTTCGGGCCGGCGCACGATGACGACCGGAAGCGTCGTGGAGCGAACGAGACGTCCGGCGACGCTGCCCATCACCACGGTAGCCAGCCGGCTCCGGCCGCGAAATCCCGCTACCAGGATGTCGGCGCCGACTTCCGCGGCGCAGGCCAAGACGCTCTCGACGACGTCGCCGTACACCAAGTGCGTTTCGGCCCGGACGCCGGCTTGGCGGATGACCGCCTCGGCTTGTTCGAGCGCATCGCGCGCCTCGTCGGCCAGCAAGTCCGGCGCGCCGGGCGGCGGCTTTCCGAGCATCGCGGGCACCGCGAAATAGTCGACGGCGGCCGCCACGTGCAGGCGCGCGCCGGAACCGAGCGACGCGGCGAGCTCGGCGGCGGTCCCAACGGCCCAAAGCGCCGCGTCGGATCCGTCGGTGGCGACCAGCACGCAGCGAATCATGCGGCGAGCTTCACGCGAAGAGTTCGGGGCACCCGGTCGAACTTGGCGACCATGTTCGAAACCATCGTCGTCGCCACCGACGCCTCGCCGGCTTCGCGAGCGGCCGTCGCGCTCGCGTTACGGCTCGCCAAACTCGACGGTTCGAGCGTCGTCTTCGCCAACGTCGTCGACGTTGCGGCGTTGATGCCGCTCTCGGGTTACGACGCCCCGTATCCGGAAGAGGCGATCGAAGTCGTGCAAGACGAGAGCGATCGTCTGCTCGCGCAAGCCCAAGCTGCCGCCGGCGAGGCCGGCGTGACGTCGTCGGTGCGTTCGTGTCAAGGGAACGCGGCCGAAGAGCTGCTGCTCGTCGCCGAACGCGAGAAAGCCGGTTTGATCGTCATGGGTACGCACGGGCGAACAGGACTCGCCCGGCTGTTCATCGGAAGCGTCGCCGACGCGGTCTTGCGTCGCGCCAACGTTCCGGTACTCGTCACGCGGGAGCCCAGCCATGTATAAGCGCGTCGTTCCGGCAGCGATCCTCGGCTTCGTCCTCGCGACCGGCGCGCTGCCGGCCGCATCGCCCTCGTTCGCGTCGCAGGTCGCCGCGATCGCGGGGCGGCCCCAGTTCCGTCACGCGATCGTGGCGGTCGGCGTCTACGATCTCGACACGCATCGGGCGCTCTACGCGCGCAACGGCGCGACCCTGATGGAAGCGGCGTCGACCACCAAGCTGCTGACGACGGGAACCAGCCTCGCACTCCTGGGCCCGGACTTCCGCTGGACGACGCCGGTCTATCGCGTCGGCGCGTTCGGCACCGACGGCGTGCTGCGCGGCGATCTCGTGTTGGTGGCCTCGGGCGATCCGAACCTCTCGCAGCGCATTCAGCCCAACGGCACGCTCGCGTTCGAGAACGAAGATCACTCCTACGACGGCTCCTACGACACGCGCGCCGTTCCGGGCGATCCGTTGACGGTACTGCGCGATCTCGCCGCGCAAGTCGCCAAGAGCGGCGTCAAGACGGTTGACGGTTCGGTCGTCGTGGACGCGTCGCTCTTTCCCGATCAAGGGCCCGAGGCCGGAACCGGCGCCATCGTTTCGCCGATCGTCGTAAACGACAATCTCGTCGACGTCACCGTCACGCCCGGCGTCAAACCCGGCGACCCGGTGAGCATCGCGGTCTCGCCGCAGACGCCCTACGTGACCTTCGTCAACAAAGCGACGACCGGGCAGCCCGGTACCGAGCCGACCATCGATCTGTCCAAGGACGTTACCAATCCCGACGGCACGCATACCGTGACGATTACCGGCTCGCAGCGTGCCGGGAAACCGATACTCTGGGCGTACCGCGTCCCCGAGCCCGCCAAGTTCGCCGAGGCCGCGTTTACCGTGGCCTTGAACGACGCCGGCGTTCGCGTCGTCACGCCGCCGTCGCCGCAACCGGCTTTCGACGCCGCTGCCGCGTCCGCGTCGTACACGCCGCAAAACCTCGTCGCAAAACACGTCTCGCCGCCGCTGAGCGAAGACGTGTACGTCACGCTGAAGGTCAGCGACAACCTGCACGCCGGGCTGTTGCCGTACATGTGGGCGGTCTACGTGGCCAAAGCCAAAGCCGATTATCTCAAAGCCGGCTTCGCCCAGGAGCGTATGCTGCTGACGCACGCGGGCTTGAATCTCGGCGGTGCGGCACAACAGGACGGCTTGGGCGCTTTTGCCTTCTTCACGACCGATTTCATGACGCGCTATCTGGCCTGGGTCGCCACCCAGCCGTGGTATCCTCAACTGCACCGCGCGCTGCCGGTCCTCGGCGTCGACGGCACGCTCTTCAACATTCAAAACGGTTCCCCGGCCGACGGCAAAGTGTTCGCAAAGACCGGCACGTGGGGTTCGGCCGACTTGCTCAACGACGGCGAGCTGATCTCCAAAGGCCTAGCCGGCTTCATGACCACGCGGCGCGGACACCACCTCGCCTTCGCGCTCTACATCAACCACATGGCCGGGAAGGCGAGCGTCGACGACAGCAAAGACGCCGCGCATTACGCCGGAGAGACGTTGGGCGAAATCGCAGCCGACGCCTACGAGTCCTTGTAGCGAACCCTACCCGCCGGGCCGGCGAGACCGCCGGTTGCGAACCGCCGCTCTAATGGCGATCCGGCCGTTGACGGTTGGATCGATCGGCCTGCAGCGCGCCAGGGACGCGTTCATGAGCGCGATCACGCGCGGATCGTCGAGTTGTCCGGGATCGTCCAGCTTGATGCGGCGAACGACCTTCCCGCTGCCGCACAACAGCCGATGCGGATCCGGCAGGGATGCGCCGCCCAAAAAATAGAGGTTGATCCACTTCGGATAGAGCGCCACCGAAAACGCAGCGTCCGAGGCGCGCTCGCTCGCGCCGAATCCGACCACCAGCGCATTGGTATTGTCGTAGACCAGCTCGACCGCTCCCGGCAGACGTTGGCGTATCTTCGCCAGCACCGCCCGCGCCCGAGCGGCGATCTCCGGCGAGTAACGATCGATGAAGCGCTCGAGCTCGCGCTTGGGCGACGAAGCCATTCTAGTGCACGACCAGCGTCGCGCCGGCGCTGCGGCCGAACTGCTCGGGCGCGTCGACCAGATAGGCGCGCGCTCCCGGCCACCGGAACGTTCCGGGCGTGACCGACCGCACGAGATAATGCACGTCGTACACGCCCGGTCCCAGATGCGCGGCGTAAGCGATCACCTTGTCGCGGTAGATCTGCTGCGAGTCGATCTCCCAGCTGTTGCTCTGCGGCGCGACCGCCGCGAGTGCGGTACGGAAGGTCGTATCGACCGCTTCGAGTCCTGCGGGGAGCTGATCTTCCACTACGAGACGGTCGACCGGATGGTCGACGACCGTGCGCACCGTCACGTCGAAGACGCGGCCCGCGGCGACGCTCACGCCCGGCAGCGGCTGCAAATCCATGCTGGCGATCGGCGACGAGGTCGGTCCGGGCTCGGCGACGCTGCGCGTCACGCGGAATGCCGCAAGTTCGCCCGGCGCATCGGCGGCGACCGGGTAGGTGTAGAGCACGATATAGTGCACGGTTCCGCCGGACGAGCGAATCACCAGCGCGTCGCCGCGAACGGCCGTCGCCTGTAGCGCAAACGTCTGCGACGACGCGGTGGTGCCGAAGCGCGCGCTTGCGATCGTCGCGCCGCCGGCCGTCACCGTCGCGGTTCCCGCTACGAGCTTTTCGGTAGCGGCGTACGCGGTGATCGCGAGCATCGCCGACGCGGTGTCGTCCATCGTCGGCCAGCCGCACCGGCATTGCTGCGCGACCAGCGCGCGCAGCGCACCGTCGCGCTGCTCGACCGGCGCCCCGCGCTCGATCAGCAGCTGGACCATCTGCGCTTGTGCGGCGACCGGCGAGTCCAGCCAGGACCAAGCCGACGCGACGTTCGCGGTGGCGTAACGGCCGGTCAGATAGTTCGTCTGCTCGAGGCCGTCGGCCATGGCGCGCCCTTTGGCTTGCCAGCCCGGCGTCGCCAGCAGATAGCGCGCCAGCCGGATCTGCGTCGCGCTGTCGAAGCCGCCGGAATTCGCGACGATGTCGGCCAGAAAATCCGTGCGCCGGTCACCGGTTGCGGCCAGCGCCCAGAGCGCGTCGAAGCGCAGTTCGCGTTTGCACCCGTCGTCGCTTCCGCACCAGCGGAAGCGCTCGGGATTCGCGAGCGATTGCCGCGTGAAGGCAGCCGCGCGGGATACGGCGCCCGCATCCACTGCAACCCCGCGCTCGCGTGCGAATGCCAGCGCCTCGAGTGCGTACGCCGTGACGAAGGGATCGCTGTCGCGCGCGCCTTGGAATGCTCCGAAACCGCCGTCGCTGCGCTGCAGGGCGAGCAGCGCCTGCCGGCTCGACGCGATCGCGCCGGCCGGATCGAACCGCAGTTTCAGCCCGTACGGTGCTTGCAGTTTCGCGAGCGCGCTCGCTACGATCAGGCGCGAGGCCGCGTCGTCGGCCAGCGGCAGCGCATCGGCCGTCATCCAGCTCTGCGCCGGCGTGGCGAACTGCGGCACGACCGAGTTCGCGACGGTCACGTCGAGCCGGCCGCCTTGCGTCAGCGAGATCGGAACCTCGGCGGCACCGTTCGACGTCGCGCCGGCGTCGACGACCGAGTCGGTGGTGGCTGCGTCGCTCACGACGAACGGGACCTCAAACGCATCCGAGAACGTGCCGAGCTCCGTGGTCGCCTCGAACGTCGTTGGAGCGGGCGTTCCGGCCACGACGGTCGCGCGCAGCGCTTGCATTCCCAAGCCGGCCGTCGCGGAATGCGCGTACGTCCGGGGATTTCCGCTGGCGAACGCGAGCGCACCGGTCAGCTTCAAAACGAAGTCCAGCGCGCCGGCGCTCCCGGTCTGATTCGAGACCGAGATCCCCGCGTCGAAACGGTCGCCGGTGCGCGCGAACTGCGGCAGCAGCGGATTGGCGATCAGCGGCTGCGTCGAGACGAACGTCGCGTCGCCGGTCGCGAAGTGCGCGTCGTCGCCGCCGACCGCGACCGCCATCACGCGCCACGTCGTGAGATCGTCGGGCATCGTGAAGGCGACGTGCGCTGTCCCGGATACGCCGGTGTGGACCACGCCGTAATACGCCATCGGCCGGAAGTTTGCGCGAACGCGCGTGCTGGCGGCGCCTTCCAGGAAGCCGCCGCCGTAGCCGAAGCCCTTTTCAGCCGCCGCCGGCAGCGTCTTGAGTAAAACGTTCTCGCGATTGTCCGAGAAGATCGTGGAGATCGGTTGATCGGCAAAGACCGTCTTCACGAGGTCCGGTAAGCGGTAGCCGGACAACTGGAGGATCGCATCGTTGACGACCATGGCGACGATCTCGCCCCGCACCGGTGCGCCGTCGTTTCGGCGCAGCGTGAAGTCGACGCTCTGCGGGCCGCCCGGGTGAACGGTCGCCGTCTTGGGCGCGATGCCGATCTTCAAATATTGGCCGGCCGTGCCGACGTCGAAGCCGGTCATGCCGACCCGCGCGAGCGTGTCGAGCGACCCCGGCTTCAGCGCCGTCAGCGGCACGCCGCGGCGGACGACGACGGCCTCGATTGCCGCGTTGGGCAGCATCTCGGGCCCGATCCGAAACGGCACCCGCACCGCGCCCGAGACGCCGCGCAGAATCGTCCGGTAGAGGACGTCGCCGCGCACCACCGCGACGTAGACGTCCGCTTTGGCAAACGGCAGCGCGATCAGTGCGGTCGCAGCGTCCCCAACCGCGTACGACTTCTTGTCGAGCTTGACCGCGATCGCGTTCGGATCGCTGGTTCCCCAGTCGGCTTCGCCGGAGCCGAACGCGAAGACTTGCACGTCCGTTGCCGTCGCGGTGCCCTTCGAACCCGCAAAGTTCGCGCGAATCCGATACGGGCCCGACGACGGCGGCGTGAGCCGCACGGTCACCGGATCGTCGGCCGACGTGGCGTCGGCGGTCGCGACGGTGTCGTATTTGACGGCCTGCTGCGCGCTCTCGCCGCCCTCGACGTTTTGCGCGGCCGACGTGTACGTCATCTTTTGCAGCTCGAGGTGAATCGCGCGTCCCGCCACGGGCTTTCCGTTTGCGTCGGTGACGATCGCCCGCACCGGCAGCGGCGTGCCGGCGGCGCCGACGAAGTCCGAATTCAGACCGATCGCCGCATCCGACGGCAGCGCGAGAAAGCTTTGCGAGTCGGCCACCGAGAGATTGGAAACGTCGCTGGTCTCGACGTCGACGCGGTACGTCATCGGAAACGGAAGATCGCTCGGTACCGGGACGTCGAAACTGGCCGCGCCCTTGGCGTCGAGCGGAAGGTCGCGCTGGAGCACGTCGGTGTCGAACGACGGCGTCTGCTCCGGCCAGAACCATTGCGGCCCGAAGGCGTAGTCGTCCCAGCCTTTCGGCTGCAGCGTTGCGACGTCGCGCGTCACGTAGACATGCGCCGTGCCTCCCTGCAGCGGCGCGCCGAACAGATAGTCGGCGACGGCACCGGCGGTGACGCTCGCACCGGCCTGCGCCGACGTCGCGCTCAGGGTCAGCGACAGCTTGAAGTTGGGCGGCTTGAACTCGGCCACGCGCAGCGATCCGGTGAGATCGTTGCCGTTGGCACCCTTCGCGTCGAGCGTGTAGTACCCCAGCGCCTGGCGTGCGGAAAACTTCAAGGGCAGCGAGAAGACGCCGTAGGCATCGGTCTTGACGGCTCCGAGCGGCGTCGTCGCGTTGCTGGGATCTTGCAGCGTCACCTTGTACTGGGCGTTGCGATCGGCCACGATCGAGTTTCCGCTGACGTAGTAGGCGACTCCGGTCAACTCACCGGTTTCGCCGGGCTGATACATCGAACGGTCGGTGAACAGCGTTCCGCGCGAGAGCGGCGCGCCGCTCGTCCAGCCGCCGCTGACGTCGAAGCGATAGACGCCCGAATAGCTCTGCGTCGTGAGCGCCGCGACGTCGCCGCCCTCGCTCGCAACGACGCCCATCTCGGGCGCCTGGTCGGCAGGCTGGCCGGCATAGCAGCGTTCCACGTCGACCCCGGTCACCTCGGCGATTCCGTCGGCATTGGTCGTTACTCGCGCGCACGGCTGCGGCGACGCGCCGGTTACGCCGACGTTTCGATAGGCCGTGACGCTCGCACCCACCGCCGGCGAGCCGTCGCTGAGGTGCTGCACCATCACGATGCCGTGCGCCGGGAACCACTGCGCGAACACGCCCAGATTCGTCAGCTCCGCAATACCGTCGGGCTCGGCCCACTGATTGCCGGGAAGCTGCGCTTTGAACGCGTATGCCAGCGCGCCGCTCGAACCGCCGATTCGATCGCGCAACGGAATCCGGACGACGCTCTGCACGTTGGTCCGCGCCCCCGCCAGGTGTTGCAGCGGCCACGTCGACGGCAGAAGCGCCAACGGATCGGGATCGCCCAGCAGCGCGACCGGTCCGACGCGCGCGAACGCGGCCCGATAGGCGTTGCCCGGCAGATTCGTGGCATAAAAGTTGAGATCGACCGGCAGCGACGACGGGATCACGTTGAGCCCGCTCGGCGCCCACGCGCCCGGCGCAAAATCGCTGGTTCGGATCTGAACGGTCTGCGGCTGGTCGAGGGTTTGACCGAAGACGTCCTTCACGCCGGCTGCGATCGTAACCGCGTAGCCGGCGTCGGGATCGAGTGCGTACGGATCGATCGCGATCGACGCCGGATCGTCGTCCGGCACGCTCGCGAGCGTGTCGACTTTCGCCGGTGCCGGCGACACCGTGACTCGCCCGACGATCGATGCCGGGTCGAGCGGGTTGTCGAACGCAATGACGGGATCGCCGCCGGCGAAGCGCGAGAGCACGGGACCCGGCGACGGCGTCGGCGTCGGCACGATTGCCAGCGGCCCGTACGTTCGCAGCTTGCCGTCGTACGACGCCGTGGTGGCAAGATTGCCGTACGCGGGCTCGATGCCGGGCGAGATTTGAACGTCGTACGTCGTCGCGAGCCGCAGATCGTGCTGCGGCTGCAGTTCGTAGACCCACGCGTTCAGCGAGGGATCGAACGCTTCGGGGGCACCCAAGCCGGGCGGCGGCGTCGGCTGCATCTTCAGCGCGACCGTGACGCCGATGGCATCGCCGCCGCCGACCAGCAGCGTGTGCGCCGCCAGCGACTGCGGATCGACGGCGGCGTTGGCGGTCACGGTGAACGCGGGATGCGTGCCGGCCGGGGCCGGCGTCGGCTCGTCGTCGGACGCCGCGATCTGCGGCAAACCGGTAAGCGCGAGAGGAGCGGTTTCGAACGTCCAGGCGAGGTCCGAGGGGAGAACGTCGCCGTCGAGGTCGCGCAGTCCGGCGGTCAGCGTTACGCGGATGCGCGTGCCGACCGGCAGCGCCTGCTCCGCGACGAAGCCGATCATCCGCGGCGTCAGCACCGCGAAATGGCCGCGCACCGCCGGCTCGATGCGCACGTGCGAAAGCACGTCGGCCGGACCGTCTCCGGTCAGCGCTTCGACCTTGGTGACCGGCGTCTTGAAGATGACGCGCACCTGCGCCAGGCTCTGAGCCGTCGAAACCGGCGAAATCGAATCGATCCAGGCGGGCAGCGCCGGCGACGGCAGCGGCGCAACCAGTGAGAGCTTCGCCGGCCCGGCGGCGCTCGATCCGTGACACCCGGCCAAAGCGACGGCGAGGCTCGCCGCAATCAAGGCCCAGACGCCGGCGATCGGATGCACGCGTGTGATTTCTACGAAGAGCGCTTTGGCGCCCGCTGCGTCGAATGACGCCGGCGTGAGAGGCTGGATCGCAGCGGCTGCGGCGGCGGCCGCCGTCGCGGCACTCTGGTTCGGGGCCGGAATCGACGTAGCCGCGTTGCCCGTGCAGCGCGACGCGATTTCGTTTACCGACCGCAGCGGCGATCCGCTGGGGACGATTCTGGCGTCCGATGCCGCGCACGCGGTGGCGGTTCCGATCGCGCAGATTTCGCCGCGATTCCTCGCCGCCATCGTGGCCGCCGAAGACGCACGGTTCGCCGTGCACGGCGCCGTCGACGTGCCGGCTTTGCTGCGCGCTACGCGCGAGTACCTGATCGAGGGCGAAGCGCGCAGCGGCGGTTCTACGATTGCGATGCAGCTCGCGCGGCTGATCGATCCGACGCCGGGCACCATCCGCGGAAAACTGGCGCAAATCGCGACCGCCCAACGAATCGCGATCCGCTCGTCGAAGACCGCGATTCTCGAAGCGTACGCCAACCGCGTGCCGATGGGCGGAAATCTCTACGGCGTCGAGGCGGCCGCGCGCACGTACTTCGGCGAGCCGGCGGCCGATCTGGATCTCGCGCAGGCGGCGCTGCTGGCGGCGATTCCCAACGATCCGTCGCGCCTGGCGCCCGACGTCGACTGGAAAGCGCTGCGCGCGCGGCAGCGGTACGTGCTCGAGCGCATGGTCGCCACCGGCGCGATCGCACCGTCACAAGCCGCCGGCGCGTACGCCGAGTCGTTGACGGTACGCCGGCACGATGCCGGTATCGAAGACGCCCCGCACGCGCTCTTCTCGATCTATCCGTCGGTTGCCGCCGGCCCGTCGCCGGTTCGCACGACGCTCGATCTCGGGCTGCAGCGATTCGTGGCCGCGCAGACGCGCGACGTGGTGGCGGCGCTGGGAGCCTTTCACGTCACCGACGGCGCTGCCGTCGTCATCGACAACCACACCGGCGCGGTCCTCGCCTACGCCGGGTCGCCGGATTACTTCTCCGACGAGCTGCTGGGCCGTAACGACGGCGTGCGCGCGCTGCGCCAACCGGGATCGTCGTTGAAGCCGTTCACCTACGAGCTCGCGCTCGAGCGCGGCGCCATCCGCTCGACCACGATTCTGGCCGACGTTCCGTCGGCGTATTCGCTTCCGGGCGGCAAGCTCTACCAGCCGGCCGATTACAGCGGCCGCTTCAGCGGACCGGTGCGCGTGCGTTACGCGCTGGCGAACTCGCTCAACGCACCTGCGGTCGCGGTGCTGGCGCGCCTCGGCGTCGGTCCGCTGCTCGAGCGGCTGCACGCGTTGGGCTTCGTCCATCTCGACCGTCCCGCGTCGTATTACGGGCTCGGGCTTACGCTGGGCAGCGGTGAGGTCTCGCTCTGGGAGCTGGCGCAAGCTTACGCGACCATCGCCCGCCGCGGCTCGTTCGTGCCCCTGCGATTGCTGGCCGACGCACCCGCGCCGGCGCCTCGGCAAATCGGCGATCCGCGAATGTGGGAACTCGTCACCGACATGCTCGCCGACGCCCACGCCCGGGCGAAGTCGTTCGGCGTGCACTCGGTGCTCGAGATGCCGTTCGCTGCGGCGGTGAAGACCGGCACTTCGTCGGACTTTCGCGATACGTGGACGGTGGGTTTTACGCGCGACTACACGGTGGCGGCGTGGGTCGGAAACTTCGACGGCAGCGCGATGCGCGGCGTATCCGGCGTGACCGGCGCGGGACCGCTCTGGAACCGCATCATGCTGCACTTGCACGAACGGCTCGAACCGGCGCCGTTCGATGCCCCCGCTGGATTTGCGAGCGTCCCGATCTGCGCGACGACCGGCTACGCGCCGCGCGGCGACTGTCCGGCGATCGTCCGCGAGTGGGTTCTGCCGCGCGACCTCGCCTCGGTCGAGCGGTCGCGCTCGGCGCGCCTCGGACGCAGCTACGATGCGTGGCTCGCGCTCGAACCGGCGGCGGCGCGATCGCAGCCGCGCCTGCGCATCGTCTTTCCGCACGACGGCGACGTGTTCGTCACCGTCGCGACGGCCGACGCGCTGCAGCGCACCGAACAGCAGATCGCGCTCCGGGCGGCCGGCCCGCGCGCCTCGATTCGCTGGACCGCCAACGGCAACGCGGTCCCGCTCGATGCGAGCGGAACCGCGTTCTTGCCGTTACGAGTCGGATCGTGGACGATTGAGGCGCGGGACGGCCTCCATCGCGATCGCGTCCGGTTCAGCGTCGTGCCGTCGCGGCCCGACGACCGTCCCGGATTTACTTTTCGAGCACCTGGACGTTATTGGCGTTATCGTCGTTGAAGAACAACTGCGTTTTTGCCCCGTAGGTCCCCGGCATCGCCATGATGCCGAAGAGCGCGCCGGCTGCGCCCTTATCCACGTCGACCGTATCGAGCACCTGACCGGTTGGCGAGATCTCGACCAGATTGTTGGGCCCGACCGTATTGCCCACGACCAGATTCCCCGGCTTCGACGCCGAAGTCGAGACGAGGGCTGCACTGATCGGTCCTCTCAGAGCGCTCCCCGAATACAGGACGCGCGCCCACGAGCCCTCCGGGCCGGAGAACGTCTTACCGGTCTTGCCGACGACGATGCTGTTCTTGCTGCGTAAGTTCAGCACGTTGTAGATCCCGACGACCGTATTGTCTTTTCCGTCGACGACGTAAAGGGCGCCGGGCAGCGTGCCGACGCCTTTCACCGTTATCGAGGCGTTGGGATCGAACACCAGGCCCGAGGGAGCGAAGATCCTGCCGGGCTTGCCTTTATTGACCGGGAATCCGGTAACGATCGGCGTTCCGGCGTACGCGCATTGTCCCGAGGAACACGATGCGACCAGAATGACGTCGCCGGTTTCCGCATCGCTGGCAAAGACGGCGGAGGTCGGGTACGCCCCGCCCGTTGTCGCGAACGTAAGGCCCCACGGGTGGACGTAGGCCGCACCCTTGTGAATAGTAATTTTGCCGGTACCCGCCGAGATCTCGGCAATACCCTTCACACCGTACGATGCGGCCCAGAGATCGTCCGAGCTGTCGAAGGCCGTTGCGGCACAGCCCAGCAGGTCGTGGCTTTGCACGAACGGTGTGGTCGCCGAACCCGCAACCGGCGTCAGCGATACGATCGTCGTGCCGGCGCCTTGCACGTTGGCCTTGTCGTTGAAGTTGCACGAATAGAGGTCGTGCTTGACGGCGCCTTTATACGTAAAGGTCGGAATCGCCAAGCCGTAAGGGTTCTGGTC
>DATJUC010000269.1:0-5307 GCA_035502675.1 Candidatus Acidiferrales bacterium
ATCTTCGCGGCTTGCGGAAGCCAAGTGAGCCCGAACTCGCCCGGCTCGGGAGCGGGTGGAGCGCCGCCCGGATATCTGTCGATCAAGTTTGACGTCGCGGCGCCGTTCAATTTCTCGAACTACGAGTACTGGATCGTGTTCAATACGATTGCAAACGGAGCTACGCCCGGTACGTTTCCGCAGAACGACAACTTCCTGGGGTATTCGACCGGCGTCGTGGTGGCGGGGGCCGGAGGCGGCACGTACACGGCGAGCTATCAGTGGCTCAGAAGTACGGCCTGCCCGAATTGCGCGGTGCAGCGGGTCCCATTCCCCGCGACCGCGCAACAACTCCAGTATATCGCCGATAGTAACGGATCCGGAACGGAGTTCACGATCCTGGTCTCGCGTTCGGTCTTCGTTCCCATCAACGCAAGCCGGTCTCCGGGAGGTTCGCCGGCGCCTCGCCCGTACGCAAATACGTGGACGTTCAACGCGTTCGTCACCCAAGGCGGCCTCCAGGGACTCCCCGTTTTCGTCGACTCGATGGGGGCCGGCGGTCCGAACGATCCGCAATATTCTTGCTGCACGCCGCCCCTGCAAGTCAACACCACGTTCGACAACGTCTACTACGCCCTGTCCGGCGCGACGCAGTCGGACCCGTCGGCGCAGATCGTCAGCGTCGAGATCGGAAACAACCCGTAGGGCGCATTGGCGGCTCACTCAGAAGTTGAACGTATTGGGCACGATCGAGCCGGGTTCGCCGATGTTGAACGTTGCCGTGCGGTTCGGGAACGCCAGCAGACTGAGCCCCACGTTGAGGGTTTGCGACGCTTCGGCGTAGAGCACCTGAAGCTGATAGCAGCCGCCGATCGTCTTCGTGTAATAGATCACTTTGTTGGCGAAGAGCCCGCCCGGCTCGCCGCTGACGCCGCTCCCGCGCCAGTTGAGATCGGTGATGAACTGCAGCGCGGCGTCGCGGCCGAACGGCGTTGAGAGCTGCAGGTTGGTGGTCTCGAAACCTTCGCCGGGTCCGGGAATGTAGGAGCCGGCGAGCAGCACGACCGAGCGCGGCGACGGGCGCCACGTCAGCTGATAGCTGACGGGCTGTGCGTTTTCGTTGAGCGGAAAGTTGGTGGCCCAGCCCAGCGAGAGCGAGTAGATGTCGTCGTTGAAGAGACGCACCAGGTCTTGCGCGTTGCTGGTGTTCATGGTGGGTTGCTGATCGAGCGCCTGGAACGGCACCAGCGCGGGACCGTTGTAGTTCGCCTCGTTGTACGTGAGCGAGTTGACGATGTGGCTGCCGATCGGCGTCGTCAGCGACATCATTTGCTGGATCGCCGCTTTGAGGTCGCCGGTCCCGTACGCGTACTGATCGACGTTGACCGTCGCTTGAAAGTCGCTGCCGAAGACCTTGGCGATGGCCGGACCGAAGACGAGGCCGGCGTCGCCGCGCCACGTCGCCAAGCTCTGCGGCTCGCCCTCACCCGACGGCTCGCTGTACTCTCCGACGGTCAGCTGCGCGGAGATCGGAAAGATGAAGTGCTGGAAGAAGTCGTACGGGCGGACCTGGAATTCCGGAATCTTGTTGATGCCGAAACCGACGTCGGTGAAGGTCTTGTCGTACTCCATCTGATAGTCGGCGCCGGTGGTCGTGTAGTGGAGCAGATAGTCGAACTCGGTCGTGTGGGTGAACGACGAGATGCCGAAGTTCGACGCCTGCTCCGAGATGTTCAAACTGGTCGACTGGTTGAGATATTGGTTGAACTGCCGCGTGTCGGTGAACGTGAACGTGTTGCTGCTCGACTGCGTTCCCACGCCGCTGTGGTTGATCGAGTAGTTTTGCGACGTGTTCTGGGTCTGATGGACGATGGCGCCGGTGATGGACTCGTTGGGCGGAACGGCGGTGACGGCGCCGTAGTTGGACTGATAGCCGAACTGGAAGTTCCCGCGCAGGTGCTGTGAGAAGTTCTCCTGCTCCTGCACGGCCGCGTTATAGGTGCGGCCGCCTTCGAGCGGTTCGTTCTGTTCGTAGACGTTGATGCTCAGCGTCCGGCGGCCCTTTTTGCTTCCGAAGAAGGCAACGTAGCCTAAGCCGAGGCCGGCTTTGGTGAAATAGTTGACGATGTAGTAGCCGTAATAGTACTGGTCCTTCCCGAAGGGCAGGTTCATCTTGACCCAGGCGCCTTCGTACTCGTCGTAGCCGAACTCGGGAAAGAACTGCGGACGTTGCCGCTGGTCTTGCACGGTACGCAGCGGAATGACGAGCTTGGGCAAGTAAAAGACCGCCGCGGCCCCCAGCCACAGGATGGCCTTGTAGATGACGATGCTGTCGCCCGGAATCACTTCCATGCTCTGGCCGGTGACGTGATATCCGGCCCGCGGATTGGAACAGGTGGTCACGTACGGTTTTAGGCCGTGCGCGGTGCCGTCGGGATCGGTGTGCAAGTCGTCCGCGCTGAAATGCACGAAGCCCTGGATCACGCCTTCGGAGCTCTCGCCGTGGCCGTTGGTGAGCTTCGCCGTTTCGGCGATCGTGTCGAAATCGATCTCGTCGGCCGTCAGCACCGAGTCGCGCTGATGGTTTTCCAGAAACGGATGACCCGTAATCGTGATCGTGCGCTCGCCGTCGTAGTGCGCCCGCTCGCCCACGATCTCGTCCTCGCCGTAGTAGATGTGCACGTTCCCGATGGCGTCGCCCGGCTGACCCCGCTTGGTGCCGCCGGTCACTTGGTCGGCAATGACCGCGACGAAGCCCGGCGCCAGCGTCGGAACGCCGGTCGGTTCCGGCGACGGCGACGGAGTGGCGACCCCCGCCGGCGTCAGCGGCGGCGGCGTGTCGCCGCCGCGCTGCAGGAAGATCGGCGGTCCCGAGGAGCTGGGCATGGGCGTCGGCGTCGGAATCGGCGGCGGCTTGGTGGTGGCCGTCGATCCGGGCTGCGGGCGCGGTGTCGCGAAGAGCTGAAACGTGCCGTTGGCCGAGCCCGGTTGAATGCCGGGCAGGCCCGGAGTCGACACGCCGGCGGGGGTCGGCGTTACGCCCGGGGCTACCGGAGGTTCGGGCGTCGGCGATGCGGGCGCCGCGGAAGGGCTGGCGATCGGCTGGGTCTGCGCCAACTCTTGCGGCGCGGACTGCATCGCGCACGATTGGCGGTTGAAGAGCAGCAGGGCCAGAGCCTGGGTGCGCGCGTCGTCGGTCGGCGGATCGTCGGCGCGAGCGCCTAGACCCGCGTTGAGAAACGCAACGACCGCTACTATCGCGGCAATGCCGCGACGCGTTCTTTGACCCCGCAGCACTGCGTCAGCGCTCTTCCAGCCAAAGCAAGACCACACCCGCGGTTCCCATGAGAATGTTGGGCAGCCACGCGGCCAGATAGGGGTTGAGCGCGCCATTGCGCCCGAGTGCCGCGGTCGCCGTGGTCATGATGAAGTAGACGAAGAAGAGCACGAGGGCCAGCGCGACCCCCATCATGCGGCCGCGTTTTCCGAAGCGCAACGCCAGCGGAACCGCAATCAGCACGCCGACCAGTGACGCAAACGGCCAGGCCAGCTTGTCGGCCAGGTTGATCTGCAGCGTTCCGAGCGCGGTTCCTCCCATACCCTGCTGTTCGAGCGCGTTGACCTGCTGCCGCAGCGACTTGCTGTTCATCGTCCAAGGATCGTTGTTGATGCTGGTAGCGAACTGAGCCGCGGACTCGCCGAGCGGGAGGCCGATGCTCACCTCCTTGACCTTCTGCTGCGTGCTCTCGAACCCGTCGTTGTTGTAGCGCGTGATGATCACGTCGTGCAGCAGCAAGTTGCTGCCTTGCACGGTCGCCGATTTCGCTTGCAGCGTCTCGTTCCACGGCCCGTAGCGCGCCGGTTTGAAGATCTGGACGTCGATCATGGTCTTGAGATCGGGCGATACTTGCGTCACGAAGAACACGTTCCCGGTATCCGGGTCCTTACGGAAGAACTGAGGCTCCACCGGCAGCGCGTCGGTGTGATAGATGATCTGATAGAAGCTGCGGGTGGACTGATCGACGGCGACCGGCGCCACGTATTCGTTCATGCCGTAGCACGTGAGAAACATCGCGGTGCCGAACAGCAGCGGTGCGAGCGCGATGCGCAGAACCGGCACGCCGGCCGTGCGGATCGCCATGATCTCGTTGTCGCCCATCAACCGTCCCATCGCCCAGAGCGACGCGAAGAGCGCAGCGAAGGGGAACGCCATCGGGATCGACTGCGGCATGCGGAAGAGTACGAATCGCAAAGTCAGGAAAATCGGCGCGTGCTGGTTGATGATGTAGTCGGCGGCCAGAAAGAAGATGTTCAGCGCCCAGAAGAGCAGATACGCGCCGAACGCAAACAAAAACGGCCCGACCATCTCGCGCAGGAGGTAGCTGTCGAGGATCGGCAGCCGCAGCCGGAAGGCACCGAGGCCTCGCAGCGGGTGTCGTTGGGTAAGCGTCGCCATCCTGCGGTCGCGGTACCCCGCTAGTAGCTGCGGTAAGCGCTCAGGACGCGCGCGACGTAGGCCTGCGTCTCGGCATAGGGAGGAACTCCGCCGTAACGGTCGACCGCTCCGGGCCCGGCGTTATAAGCCGCGACGGCAAGGGTGATGTTGCCGTGATAGCGGTCCAGCAGCGACCGAAGGTACCCGGCGCCGCATTGCACGTTTTCGGTGGGGTCGAACGGATTGGCGATGCCGCACGACGCCGACGTTCCCGGCATCAGCTGCATGAGACCCTGGGCCCCCGCCGTGCTGACCGCCGAGGGATCGCCGGCGGACTCGGCCATCAGCACCGCGCGCACGAGGCCCTGAGGGACGCCGCTGGATTGCGAGGCGCCTGCAACCAAGCCGTGAAGCTCCGACGGGTCGAGGGCGTGCGGGGCATAGGGAAGATAACCGCCGCCGCTACAGCCGTAGAGCAGCGCCAAAGTCCCCAGGACCCCGAAAAGTCGCCTCATCGCACCTCGAAAGGTAACACGTCATGCTCGCTTTCTTCCCGCCTTCTACCCGGGCCTGGCAGCGCGGCCGGCCCACCCCTGCTCGCCGCGGCAACTTTCAGATGGCTCTCATCTAAAGCGTCGGCTAGAGTGGACCCATGATAAAGCCCATACCCTGTTCGATTGCTGAGCGCATCCAGGCGGTCTGCCGCTACATCGAGGAGCACAGCGAGGATCCCCTTCCGCTCGGCGAGTTGGCGTCGCGAGCGGCGATGAGCCGTTTCCACTTCGCCCGTTCGTTCAAAGCCGTCGTCGGCGTGACGCCCAAACAGTATCAGGCCGGGCTGCGCCTCGAGCGCTTCAAAGGCGCGCTGCAATCGGCGGCGGCGATCGACGCGG
>DATJUC010000270.1:0-6939 GCA_035502675.1 Candidatus Acidiferrales bacterium
CGGATCGTCGAGATCGGCGAGGACCTCGACCCCGGCGACGCTGCGACGTTCGACGCGAGCGGGGCGATCGTCGCTCCGGGGTTCGTCGACATGCACGTGCACTTGCGCGAGCCGGGGTTTCCGCAGAAGGAGACGATCGCCACCGGTACCGCCGCCGCGGCGAATGGCGGATTCACAGCGGTGGCGTGCATGCCGAACACCGAGCCGGCGCTCGACGACCCGGGCGTCATCGAGCGGCTCACGGCCAAGATAGCCGGCGAGGCGGTCTGCCGCGTCTACCCGATCGGAGCGATCACGCGGGAACGGCGAGGCCGCGTGCCGTGCGATTTTGCGGCCTTGGCACGGGCAGGAGCGGTTGCGTTTTCGGACGACGGTACGAGCGTCGCCGACGCCGGCGTGCTGCGCACGGCCGCCATGGCGGCACGCACGGTGGCCGGCGTTTTCATCTCGCATTGCGAGGACGAATCGCTCAAAGCGCACGGCGTGATGAACGAGGGCGCCGCGTCGCGCGCGCTGGGCGTGGCTGCAAGCCCGTCGGTTGCCGAAGACGTCGTGGTGGCGCGCGACCTGCTGATTGCAGCCGACACTCGGAAAGCCTGGCACGTCGCGCACGCGAGCACCCGCCGCGCCCTGGAGCTGGTTCGCTGGGCGCGGTCGATCGGAGCGGCGGCAACCTGCGAGGTGACGCCCCATCATCTGACGTTTACGGACGAAGCCGTTGCGGAGCTCGGCACGAGTGCGAAGGTGAATCCTCCGCTGCGAACGCTGGACGACGTGCGTGCGCTGCGTGACGGCGTGCGCGACGGAACCGTGGACGTGCTGGCGACCGACCACGCACCGCACACCGCGCAGGAAAAGGCGGAAGATCTCGAACGGGCGGCGGTGGGGTTCAGCGGACTCGAAATTGCGATCGGCGCGTACGCCGACGCGCTGGAAGGCTTGCCGCTGCATCGTTTCGTCGCGCTGCTGTCGACGAATCCGGCGCGAATACTCGGCGTGCCCGGCGGAACGCTCGCGGTCGGTTCGGCCGCCGACGTCACGATCTTCGCGGATCGCCCGTGGATCGTCGATCCGGCACGCTTCGCCTCGAAGGGACGATCCACGCCGTTTGCGGGCCGGCGCCTGCCGCGCCGCGCGCTGGCCGTGGTGGTCGGCGGTCGGCTGCGCGCGGGATTCCAACCGGCTCCCGGCTAACGCGTAGCGCCGACATGTCGCCAGTCCCCGCCGCCCTCTTCCTTGCAGACGGCAGCCGCTTCGACGGCTTCGGCCTCGAATTCGAGGGAACGGCGCTCGGCGAAGCGGTGTTCTTTACCGGAATGACCGGCTACGAAGAAGCGCTTACCGACCCGTCCTACGCCGGCCAGATTCTGACGTTCACCTATCCGATGATCGGAAATTACGGGGTTTCGGGGAGCGCCGCGCAGTACGGCCGCGCGTGCGTCGCCGGAACGGTCATCAAACAGATATCCCGGCATCCGTCGCACCATCTGGCGAAGTCGGATCTTCCGAGCTGGCTCGACGAGCAGCGCGTCCCTACCCTGATCGGAGCCGACACGCGCGCGATCACCGTAGCGCTGCGCGAACACGGCACGATCTGGGCGGCGCTGGCGGTCGGCGAGTCCGCGATGAGCGGCGCCGAACGGCGATTGAGCGACTTCGCGCGCCATGCGACCACGGCCGGATTGGTGCCGAGCGTCGCCACCCGCGAGGCCTTCGTCGAAGGCCGGCCCGGCGGACGCCGTCTGACGCTGATCGACTGCGGCGTCAAGCGCGCGATTTTGCGCGAGCTCTGCGCGCTGGGTGCGGAAGTGCGCGTCCTGCCCTACGACGCTGACGAAGCCGCGATTCTCGCCGACGATCCCGAAGCGGTATTCATCTCACCCGGCCCAGGCGATCCGACCGACCTTCCGGCCACGATCCAGACGCTGCGTTCGCTGATCGGCCGCAAACCGATGTTCGGTATCTGCTTGGGTCACCAGCTGCTGGCGCTGGCGTGCGGCGCCCGAACCTACAAGTTGCCGTACGGTCATCGCGGAGGCAATCAACCCGTCAAGGACGAGCTCGCCGACGACGTGCTGATCACCGCGCACAATCACGGTTACGCGGTCGACGCGCGTTCGCTGCCCGACGAGCTGCAGCCCACGATGACCAATCTCAACGACGGAACCAACGAAGGATTCCGGCACCGCAGACTGCCGATTGCGGCCGTCCAGTTTCACCCTGAAGCCTCCCCCGGACCGTTCGACGCGCGCCGGCTTTTCGCGCAGTGGCTCGATTCCTTACCGTCGCGCTGACGCTCGCGGCCCTTTCGTGCGCGGCGGCCGGAATCGGACGCGCGCAGACGCTGCAGCGCTTGACCGTAACCACGTTCGTCCTGGGGGCGGATACCTCCAGACCGCAGATCGAGGTCCCGTTTCATCTGGTCGTGACGCTGAACGTGCGCGAGCGAATATCGGCGGTCGAAAATCTCGAGCTGCCGATTCTGGCGGAGCTCGAGCTGCTGGGTGACGAGCGCCGGCTCGAAGCGCGCCCGAGCGGAACGCAGTATCGCGAAACGATTACCGTGGTTGCCCATCACACGGGTTCGATTTCGATCGCACCGGCGACCCTGCAAGCAATCGACGCGCGCGACGGCCGCGCCAAGCAATATTTTACCAATCCGCTAACGCTGCAAGTCGTGGGGGGCAGTTTGGAGCCGCTGCAGGCGGGCGAGTCGTTCGCCGGCGCGGCGCTCGATCTCGCTCGCCGGGCGCTGCTGTGGGGACTGGGAATTGCCTGCGTCGCTGCGGTCCTGATCCTCGCTCTGCGGCGACGCGCGCCGCCCGTGCCGCCGCCGGCGGTGGTTGCGGTTGCGCCCGCGCGTCCGGTGGTTGCGCGCACGCTGCGCGACGAGTTGGGCGATGCCCTGAGCGTGCTGCGCGCGGACCCTACGCGCGCGACGGCAGTGACCGTCCGTGCCGCCGTTTGGCGCACGGTCGGCGGATCCGAGGGCGAAACGCTGGCCGACGTGTTGCACCGTCCGGCCGCCGCCGACCCGCGCGTCCGCGACGTCTTGCGTGCGCTCGAGCGGGCTGCGTTTACGTACGATGCCGATCTCGCAGCCGCCGTCCCGGCGGCGTGCGCGGCACTGGAGAGATACCTGGCATGAGCGTCCGTCCGGCAACGTTGACCGCGGCTTTGGAACGCACGATCGTCGGCCAGCGCGGCGTGCTGGACGCGCTGTTGCTGGCCTTGTTGTGCAACGGTCACGTGCTGTTGGAAGGTCCGCCCGGCTTGGCCAAAACGCTGGCGTGCCGGGCGCTGGCGGCGGCGCTCGACGGAGAGTTCAAACGCATTCAGTTCACGCCGGATCTACTGCCCAGCGACATCGTCGGTACCCGGGTCTTCGATCAGCGCGAGAGCGCGTTTGCCACGGTGCTCGGACCCATCTTTGCCAACGTCGTGCTGGCCGACGAAATCAATCGAGCACCCGCCAAAGTGCAATCGGCGCTGCTCGAGTCGATGCAAGAGCGGCAAGTCACCATCGGCCCGCAGACGCATCCCCTGCCGGACCCCTTCGTGGTTATGGCGACGATGAATCCGTTGGACTCGGAAGGAACCTACGCACTTCCGGTCGCGCAGATGGATCGCTTTTTGATGAAGGTCAACGTCGGATACCCGTCGCGCGCCGAGGAGCTCGAGATCCTGGAGCGTTTTGCCATGAACGAGCGCCGCCCGCTGCACGGCGTCGCAACCCTGGCCGACGTTCGGGCCTGGCGGGAAGAGGCGCGCGCCGTTCACGTCGACGAAAAATTGAAGCGCTACATCGTCGACCTGGTCGCCTCGACCCGCGAGGCGGGTGGCGTCAGGGTGCCCGCGGGCAACGGAGAAGCGGTTTCGGTCGCGAGCTTGATCGATTACGGCGCCAGCCCGCGCGCCACGCTGGCGTTGGCCTACTTAGCGCGCGCGCGCGCCCTGCTGGAAGACCGGGATTTCGCGTTGCCCGACGACGTGCGCGCCGTGGCGCCGCACGCGCTGCGCCACCGGATCGGATTCAACTACCGGTTGACGACGCAGGGCGTTGCGGCGGACGCCGCGATCGACGCGCTGATCGCGTCCGTTCCGGCCCCGTGACCTTGCGCGACGCGCTGTTGCGCGGGCGCCGTCGACCGCGGAACCTGGGCGCCGGGTCGCCGACCGTCTACCGCGGCGACGGCTATGAGTTCGTGGAACTGCGCGCCTACGTTGCCGGGGACGACGTGCGGCGTATCGACTGGGCGGCGACCGCTCGCTCGGGGGAGCTTCAAACTCGCGTCGTGCTGGAAGACGTGGCCCTCACGCTGGCTGGGATTTTAGACGGCTCGCCGTCGATGCGCGTCGGCCGGCGCCGCGCCCTCGCCGACGCGGGGCGCGAAGCGATCGCGCACTGGTTCGGTGCCGCTGCGGCCGACGACCGCTGCATCGGCGTGGACGCCGGCGCGATCACGACGCGGGCACTTCAGCGACGTGCGGCAGCGACGACGTTAGCCGGCGAAATGGGGAAGGAGCCGTTCGATCTGCGAGGGGCGTTGCAGGTGGCGCAGGCGGCGTTGCCGCGCGGCACCGCGCTGTTGGCGATCGGCGATTGGTACGATTTGCAAGCCGGCGACGATCGTGCGCTCGCCGATCTCGGGACGCGCTTCGACTGTACGGCGCTGATCGCGCGCGATCCGTGGTTCGACGGCCTGCCGATCGGCGGCGTCGTCGCGTTACGCGGTGCCGAAGGCGGCCGGCTGCGCGCGTACGTCGGCCGGCGCGAACGCGCGGCCTATTTCCGTGCGGTGCGCGAGCGCGAAACGGCGCTCCTGGACCGCTTCGAACGCGCCAATTGGCGCACCGGCGTCTTGCGCGAAGAGGACGGCCGCGCCAGCCTGGACGCGGCCTTCGGGATCGCCGGGTGAGCGTCGAACGGCCCGCCTACCTTGTCGTTGCGCTGGCGTGCGCGGTTGCGTTCGCGTTTCTGTATCGCACGCTGGCTCGCCGGCGAACGGCGTCGGACCTGGCGTATTCGAACGTCGCGTTCTTCGAAGAAGCCGTCCGGCCGCGACGCTGGATTCTGCGCGCCCTCGAATTCGGATGGCTCGCCGGGGTGGTGCTGCTGGTCGCGTCGCTGGCCGGCGTTCATCTAACGCTACCGGTGCCGGTGCGCGACGGCTCGGTCTTTATCTGTATCGACACGTCCGGGTCGATGGCGTCGACCGACGTCGAGCCGACGCGCGCGGATGCCGCCAAGGCGGCGGCTCGAGCGTTCATCGCGCAGACGCCGCCGGGCACGAAGATCGGCATCATTGCGTTTTCGGGCAGCGCGGCAGTCGTTTCGCCGCTGGAGGCCGATCACGCCGAGGTCGCCGCGGCGCTCGACGACGTTCCGCTGCCCAACGGCGCCACGGCGATCGGCGACGCGCTGGCGCTGGCAGCCCAGCACCTGCCCCCGCGTGGTCACCGCGTCGTGATCCTCATCACCGACGGCGTCAACAACGCGGGCGCCGATCCGATGGACGTGGCGCGCGCTTTGGGCGCCCAGCACGTGCCGGTCTACACGGTCGGCATCGGCACGCCGGCGGGCGGATTGATCCCGGGTACCGACGAGGAGGCGACCATCGACGAGGACGCGCTGCGCGCCTACGCCGACGTCAGCGGCGGTGCGTACGCGCGCGCCGAAAACGCCGGGCAGCTTCGCGACGCACTGGCGCACCTCGGCAGCGTGACCTCGCTGGAGCGCAAAAGCGTCGACGCGTCGTCCGGGTTGGCGATCGCGGCGGGAATCGCAATGATCGCCGCGTTTCTTTTCGGCTTTGGCTGGGGGAAGTTCGCGTGAACGAGCTCTTCGAAGGGCCGGCCGTAGAACCGGAAGCGCGCTTGTCGGAATGGATCGAGGCCGCTCGTCTGGCCGGTGTGCCCGAGCCGACGGCGATGTGCCTGTGCACCGCCGGCGCGTCCGGCATTCCGTCGGCGCGAATGGTGCTCATGCGCGGCGTAGATCGGCGCGGCTTGCGGTTTTACACGTCGTATTTCAGTCCGAAGGCGCGCGAGCTCGCCGAGAATCCCCACGTTGCGGCAGTCTTCTATTGGCCGCAGACGCAGCGGCAAGTGCGCGTCGTGGGCCCGGCGTCGCAACTCTCCGAGGACGAGTCTGACGAGTACTTCGAAAGCCGGCCGCGCGGCCATCGGTTGGCGGCCTGGGCGTCGGAGCAGAGCGCGCCGCTGGAGAGCCGCGCCGCGCTCGAGGCGCGTTTCGCGCACTTCGCCGAGCGTTTCGGGGACGACGTACCGCGTCCGCACTCGTGGGGAGGATACCTCATCGCGCCCGTGCAGTTCGAGTTCTGGCAAGCGCGTCCCGACCGCATGCACGATCGGCTGCGGTACGTACGTGCCGGAACGGGATGGCAAACGAGCCGCCTTCAACCATAGGCCAGGACTCCGCCCCCCGGCGGGCCAATGAAACGGCCCCAGCATGCCCCAGCGTAACGTCATGGTCATCGGTTCCGGACCGATCGTCATCGGTCAGGCCGCCGAGTTCGATTACGCCGGCGTTCAAGCGTGCCGCGCGTTGCGCGAAGAAGGGCATCGCGTGGTGCTCGTCAACTCGAACCCGGCGACGATCATGACCGATCCGGAGATCGCCGACGCGGTCTATCTCGAGCCGTTGACGGTCGCATCCGTCGAGCAAATCATCGCTCGCGAGCGGCCCGACGCGCTGCTGCCGACGCTGGGCGGTCAAACCGGACTCAACTTGGCCGTCGAACTCGATGAAGCCGGCGTTCTGGAACGCTACGGCGTCGAGCTGCTCGGTACTCCGGTGGAAACCATCAAGCTCGCCGAAGACCGCCAGCGATTCAAGGAGACGATGCTGCGGATCGGCGAGCCGGTAGCCGAGAGCGCGATCGTCACCGCGATCGATCAGGGGCTGGCATTTGCGCA
>DATJUC010000271.1:0-3493 GCA_035502675.1 Candidatus Acidiferrales bacterium
GCCGTCGAGACCACCTTCTCCGTAACGGTGCCGCCGCCGGGGCGCACCGATTTCGTTTCCCCGAGTTCGCGCTCGGTGACCATCGATCTCTCAGGCAAAACGCTCCTAACGATGGACGTCGCTGTTGGATCGCCGTCGTGCGCGGCCGGCCGCAACGGCGCCCGCATCTGCATCGCGTCGAAGAAGCTCGCGCCCGGCTCGTACGTCTTCGCAGTCACGGCCTTCGACGGACCGCGCGGCACCGGCACTCAGCTCGCTGCCGGAAACGTTGCGGCAACGATCGCATCCGGGAAGAACGATCTCGTTCGGATCAGCCTCAGGGGGACGGCGGCGAGTCTTTCGCTCTCCATCGCCGACCCGTACCCGCCGGCGGGCACGCCGGCGACGACCGTCGTCCGCGCGAACGCGCTGGACGCCGACGGCAACGTTATCGTCGGTCAGTACGCGAGTCCGATTATCCTGTCCGATAGCGATGCTTCGGGTGCGACGGCGCTTTCGTCGACGTCGGTTGCGGATTCGGCGGCCAAAGTAGACCTCGCGTACACGGGCGCACCGCTTTCGGTCGCGACCATCGGGGCCGCCACGGGCGGAGTACGCGCGGTCACCAAGCCGTTCGTTCCGAGCGCGAGAACGGTCGCGCAATTCACTCCGCCGCCCGTGGTCGTGCACGGCAATCCGCTGCCGGCGGGTCTCTCGGACCTGTGCGTCGGCCCGGACGGCAACGTCTGGGTCACGGCCGCCTCCACCGGGGCGATCATGAAGTTCGAGCGCGACAAGTTCATCACGTATCCGGTGCTCGGCAGCGAGCCGACGGGCTTGGCGGTGGGTTCCGACCGCGCGATGTGGTTTGCCGAGATGCAGGACGGTAAAATCGGCCGCATTACGACGGAAGGCAGAGTTACGAGCTTCAAGATTCCGGTCGCGAAGGGAGAGACGTCGCAACCCGCCTGGGTGACGCTTGGGCCGGACGGACGCATCTGGTTCGTCGATCAAGGTTTGGACGCGGTCGGGGCGATCTCGGCCGGCGGCGCGATCGCGACGTATCCGCTTCCAGCCAGGTCGTTTCCGCAAGAGATCGTGACCGGACCCGATAAAAATCTCTGGATAACCGACGACGGAACAAACGCCATCGACGTCGTCTCGCCGTCAGGCAAGCTGCTCGCGAAGTATCGATTGCCGACGCCGAATGCCGGGCCGTGGGGAATCGCCGTCGGGCCCGACAAAAATTTGTGGTTCGCGGAGTTCGAAGTAAACAGAATTGCTCGCGTCACGCTCCACGGCTCCGTGACGGAATGGCAGACCCCCTCCGGCTTCTCAGGTCCGCTGAACGTCGCGGCCGGCCCGGACGGCAACGTTTGGTTTACGGAAATGGGCGGCGGCGAGTGGAACCTCGTCGGGAAGGTCGCGTACATCACGACCGACGGCCGACAGATTCACGAGTTCGCGAGCACGCCGGACGAAGCGCACGTCCACAACCTGGCCTTCGATGCCAGGGGCGATCTCTTTTATACGCAGTTCAACGTGGGCTACAGCGCGCTTTCGAAATTCGTGTACTAACCGCGCACGGGGCGCGCCGTAGGCTCGCTCTTCGTCAGCGTGATGGGCAGCTGATGCGGCGTCTCGAGCGTCACCGCGCCCGCATCGCCGAAGCGGAGTTCGGACTGGGTAGAACGGATCGCAAAGCGGTCTTCGGCGACGGCGACGAGCTCGCGAACGATCGTGTTTTCACCGCTTCCGGCGAGCGCGCCGGGAACGCTGGCTCGCAAGGCTGTTCCGACGAAATCGATCGCGATCGTCAGCGCGGCCGCCTGGGATACGTAGCGGCCTTCGTAGCTGCGAAGGGTTTCGATCGGCAGGTCGATACCTAGCGGTTCCTCGGGCTTGCGCTGCAAGGGCATGCGAACCCCTCCTAGGAGCGAGAGCGTCAGCTGCGACGGCTGTCCGAAATCGTCGAGATCGAAGCGCAGCACGGGACTGTACGTCTTGAGGTACGGGTCCGCGATCGCGAGCGTGAAGGTGTCGAAGTGCCAGTGGTCGAGCGGGCCGCGAAAGCCGATGAAATCGAATTGCAGCCGATCGCCTTGAAGCGCGACCGTCGCCGTGCCGTAAAAATCGTCGCCGTAGGTGCCCGCATAGACGGAGAGCGGCCGCGACGGCAACGTATTCGGAACTCTCGATCGCTTACGATCCTCTTCGATGTAGTCGAGCCGCTCGCGGCCGATCCGCTCGTTCTCGCGGAACTCGTTGAGCCACAGGCCGGGCCGGTTAAAGACGGTGCTCTCGATGGCGTGATACACCAGCGCTTGAGGAATGCGGCTGCCGTTGACGTTGGTGAAGGCCGCGATCCCGAAGCCCGCTTCGGGTACGACCGCGGCAACGGCGCTCATGCCGTCGATATTGCCGCCGTGAGAAACGACCGTAAGACCGCGGTAGCTCCACACGAACCATCCGGAAGCGTAGCTCAGAAACTCGGCCCCGGGAAACAGCTCGCTCCACGCCGAGAGAGCCATCGGCATCTGCGGCGTCCGGGTCGCTTCCGACGACCCGGTGGAAAGCAGGCGCTCGCCGCCGACGACGCCGTTGCCGAGAGCGAGCTGCAGCCACGCCAGCATGTCGCGCGCGTTGGAGTAGATCGAGCCGGCGGGATTCATGTTGAAGCCTTCGTGCGAAACGATGCGCTCGAACCGGTCGCCGAGACGGAGGTGCGGAAGCGCGACGTCGCCGTCCTTATCGAGCGTCGCTGCCGAAGGATGGCTATCGTGCATGGCGAGCGGCTCGAAGATCCGCTCTCGGATCGCATCGTCCCAGCTCTTTCCGGTGAGCGTCTCGATCAGCTGCCCGGCGGCGAGGTACATGACGTTCTGGTAGCCGAACGTGCTTCGAAAGCTCCACGTCGGTTTCAGATAAGCGACCCGGCGCACGACTTCGTCGGCGTCGTAACCGCTCTTGTACCACATGAAGTCGCCCCGCTCGAGACCGCTGCGGTGCGTCAGCAGGTCGCGAACGGTCATTTCGCGCGTGACGAACGGGTCGAAAACGCGGAACTTCGGAAGGTGGTCGATCACCCGGCTGTCCCACCCGATGGCGCCTTCGTCGACGAGCATCGCGACGAGCGCCGCCGTAAATGATTTCGAAACCGACCCGATCGCAAACAGCGTGCGCTCGGTAACGGCTTCGTTGCTGCCGGCGCGGCGAACGCCGAAGCCGCGCGCGAAGAGCGGCTCGCCGGCGGCAACCACGCCGCACCCCAGGCCGACGACCGGCCATTCGGCGACGGCGCGTTCGATCGATGTTTCCAGTGGCGACGTCATTTCGGATTCTCCACGCGCGGCCAGTATTCGAGGTCGCGCTTCGTATAGCCGATGTTGGTGAAGTCGAGCTGAAGCGCGCCCGGACCGCTGACGTAAATCGCCCGCTTCGCAATTGCCGAGAAGCCCGCCCAGAAGTGATGCGTCGACTTGACGACGACGATGCGGCGCGCTTCGAGCGGAAT
>DATJUC010000272.1:0-24564 GCA_035502675.1 Candidatus Acidiferrales bacterium
CACCAAGCACCGCGAGCACTTGCTCAACACCCGCGCGTCGCATATGAGTGCGTTCGCCGAGGATTCGCAGCACTTCGTGCGATGGCTCGGATCGCGCGCCGCGCCCGCCGATTTCGTTTCGCGACGGTTGTACGGCGATTACCTCGCCGAAATCGCCGAACGCGCGCTGGAGCGTCCCGGCTTCTCCCACGTGCGCGGCCGCGTGACGTCGGTCGAACCGTGGGGCGAAGAGTTCGTCGTCGAAACCGCCTCGGGCAGCTGCAGTTTGGCGCGCGCCGTCGTGTTGGCGACCGGAAATCCGCTTCCCGAGGATCGGTTTCTGCCGGCTGCCGTCGTGCAGCATCCCGGCTACGTTGCCGATCCCTGGCGCTTCGATTACTCGCGCGTTGGGGGCCGAGTTTTGCTGATCGGCAGCGGCCTTACCGCGCTCGACGCGCTGGTCGCACTCGAAGCCGGCGGCCACCGGGGCCGCGTGGAAGTGGTCTCGCGTCACGGACGGTTTCCGGAAACGCACGCCGACGGCGTCGAGCCGTTCGGCGCCGTTCCGGCCGTCGATGCCAGCGGCGCGCGTGCGGCGCTGCGCAGCGTTCGGGCGCACGTGCGCGAGGCTCGCGAGCGCGGCATCGACTGGCGCGCCGTCATCGATGCGATTCGCCCGGAGACCGAGTTGCTGTGGCGCCGCCTTCCGGGCGACGAGCGCAAGCGTTTCGAGCGCCATTTGCGCGGGCGCTGGGAGCGTCATCGCCACCGCGCTCCGGCGCAGATCGATGCCGTCCGCGACCGGCTGATTTCGCGCCGGCGGCTGGCTTGCCATCGCGGCGAAATCGTCGAGGCCGCCGGCAGCCGCGTCGTGGTGGCGCGTCCGGACGGCGAGCGCGTCACGCTGCACCCCGATTGGATCGTCAACTGCACCGGCGCCGGACGCGTGGAACGGGCATTGCGCGAGCTGCCGCTGGCCGGGCTCTACGCCCGAGGTTTGATCGAACCCGAGCCGTTGGGCTACGGTATTCGCGCCGACGCCGATTTCGGCGTACTCAACGTGCGGGGTCGCCGCGTCGACAGGCTTTGGGCGATCGGTCCCCTGGTGCGCGGTCTGCGGTTCGAAGCGACGGCGGTCCCGGAACTGCGCGCGATGGCGCACACGGTCGCGCTCACGGTGTACGGCGAGTTGCGCTCGTCGCTGACCCTAACCGGCTAACCTTCGCACGGTCGAGGCCGGCGCGAAGCTGACGGTGCGTCCGGCGCCGCGGCGTTTCGCGGCTGCGCTCGCGCAGCAGTGCGACGACGCAGCGCTCGGGGGCCGTCAGTCCGCGCGTCTTCGCCCGCTCCGCGCTCATCTCGAGCCGGCCGTTTTCGACGAAGGCGGCGACGATCTCGGGGTGGACGTAGCACTTCTTGCAAACGGCCGGCGTGTTGTTCAGACGTTTTGCGACGCGCGCGATCGCCTCGACGACGCAGCGCGTGCGATCGCCGCGCTTCTCGGCCACGACGCCGGCCAGTGCGATAGCGCACTCGAGCGTGCCGAGCCACGTCCGGAAATCTTTGGCGGTGAAATCGCCGCCCGAGATTTCGCGGATGTAGGCGTTGACGTCGTACGAGTCGACGGCGTGAACGCTTGCGTCGGCTTCGACGTATTCGAAGAGCTGCTGGCCGGGGAGATCCAGGCACCCGCGAACGATCTTCGCGAGCTGCGGCTCGTCCAGCGAGACGGCGTGCCGCACGCCGCTCTTGCCGCGAAAGCGGAAACTGACCTGGGTGCCGCGCACGCGAGCGTGCGCGTTGCGCAGGGTCGTGAGGCCGAACGAGCCGTTGTCGCGCGCGTACTCGTCGTTGCCGACGCGAATCGCGGTGGTCTCGAGCAGCCGGACCACCGTCGCGAGCACGCGCTCCCGGACCATGCCCTTCCGTCCCAAATCGAGCTTGACGCGACGCCGGATGGCGGGGAGCGCCCGCGCGAACTCGAGCATCCTGGCGTACTTGGTCTCGTCGCGGACCTCGCGCCACCGCGGGTGGTAGCGGTACTGCTTGCGGCCGCGCGCGTCGCGGCCGGTTGCTTGGACGTGGGCGTCGGCAACCGGCGCGATCCAGACGTCGCGGTATGCAGGGGGAACCGCCAGGGATTTGATCCGCGCGAGCTCGCGCGGGTCCCGAACCGTACGGCCGGCAGGGTCGAGATATTCGAACGACCGCCCTCGCCGGCGCCGCCGGATCCCGGGCGTGTCGTCGGACATATAGCGAAGCCCGGCGAGCCGGGCGACCGAGACCGGGTCTGGGTCCATCCAAGCGTTTGTTCCCCGATTTTGGGCCTCAAAATTGGGCCCGAAAGGACCATCCTTTTCGGCAGGCGCTTCTTGGACCTGAAAGCTATAATGAGGGTAATCGGGGGCTGGATTTTGCGGCCCCTTTCACGTCCCTCCACGACAAGACGGGTTGGATCGACATGCGGATCAAGTACGAGGTGTCAGCCGGCGGACTGCTCTTGCGTCGCCGCGATTCCACCTACGATGCCCTCTTGATCGGGCGCGGTACGCCGCCGCGCATTTGGACGCTGCCCAAAGGCCACGTCGAAGCGCGCGAGACGATCGAGCAAGCGGCTCTGCGCGAAGTGAAAGAGGAGACGGGTTGCTGGGGCGAGATCGTCACGCGCCTCAACGAGATCTCGTATTGGTTCTACGTCGGCAAGGCCAAGCACCGCAAGTCGGTGACCTTCTTCCTCATGCGCTACCTTTCGGGCGATCCCGCCAATCACGATCACGAGGTCGACGAGGCTCGCTGGTTCGACATCGCTCAAGCGCGGAAGACGCTGAAGTACGTCAACGAGAAACGGCTGGTCGACATGGCCTTGGAGTTTCTTGCCGAGACCCCCGACGCGTTCGGCGAAATGCCGGTTGCCGAGCTAACGGCCGAGCAAAAGACGTCTTGAACCCGGGCGATTCAGACACCACCCTGGCGGAAGCGGCCGACCAGGGAAAATGCCGCGTGCGGCTCGACGTCTTCGACGGCCCGCTGGATCTGCTGCTCGGTCTCATCAAAGAGCAGCAGCTCGACATCGCGACCGTTCCCTTGGCAACCGTCGCCGAGCAGTATCTCGCCTACGTGCGCATGATGGAGGCGCTCGACGTCGAGGTCGCGGCCGAATATCTGGTGATTGCCGCCACGCTCGTTTTTCTGAAGTCCAAGGCGCTGCTGCCGCCGATCCCGTCGGAGTTCGCCGAGGAAGACGACGAGACGCCGGAGCAGGTCGAGGAGCGGTTGCGGCGGCGTTTGATTGCCTATTCGAAGTACCGCGAGCTGGGCGAGCAGCTCCGGGAGCGGCAATATGAGGCCAGCGCCTATTTCTATCGCGAATCCGGCGACTCGACGAGCGAGGTCGTACAGCGGTACGACATCGACCCGGAGAAGCTGAAGCGAGCGTTCTTGGCGATGCTGGCTCAAGCTCGTCCCGAAAAGCGCTCGATCGCACGCGAGCGGGTTTCGCTGATCGTCTCGATGGACTATATCACCCGCGCGCTCAAAGAACGGGGCGAAGTGAGCTTCTCGGCGCTCTGCCACGAGCTCGGCATGACGCGCGAGGTAATCGTCGTGACCTTCCTGGCGATTCTGGAGCTGATCCGCCGTCATCGCCTCGCGTTCGAGCAGTCCGAGCCGTTCGACGACATCCGCCTCAAGCCGTATGTGCATGCGGCTGCCGCGTCGTAAAGGCGCGTATGACTGCCGACGCCCGCGACGGCGAGCAATCCGTCACAGCCGCGGAGGAAGCCGCGGCCATCGAAGAAGCCGTCCTTCGGCTGCAGCTTCCGGTCGAAGCGCTGCTGTTCGTCGCCGGCGAGCCGCTGACGATCAAGCAGATCGCCAAACTCACCAAAGCCGGCGCAGTCGAAATCGCCGCGACGCTGCAGCAGATCGCCGCCGACTTCAGCGAACGCGGCATCGTGCTGCGGGAAGTTGCCGGCGGGTACCGCTTCGCGACCTCGCCGCTGGCGCGCGACGCGGTCGAATCCTATCTGCTGCCGCCCAAGACGAGCCTGTCCACGCCGGCCATGGAGGCGCTCGCAATCGTGGCGCACATGCAGCCGGTGACGAAGAGCGAGATCGAGGCGATTCGCGGAGTAAACTCCGATAGCGTCGTGAACACGCTGCTGGATCGCGGCCTGCTCGACGAGGCCGGCCGCAAAGACGTGGTCGGGCGCCCCATGCAGTACAAGACCACGCCGTTTTTCCTGGAGTCCTTCGGGCTGCGCTCGCTCGACGATCTGCCCGAGCTCGAGCTCGAGCCGGGCCAGCCGTTGGAACTCAACCTGATCGCGCCACAAGTCCAAGAGGTTCCGGAACCCGCGCAGGAAGCATGAACTACGACGCTCTCGCCGAGTACTACGATCCGCAGCGGCTCGGCTATTCGAACGAACTCTACTCGACGTTGCTGGGCTTGGGGTTGTCGCCGCGCCACTACGTCGTCGACGTCGGCAGCGGCACCGGCTTGGGCAGCGCGTTTCTGATCGAGAACGGCTTTCGCGTCACCGGCCTGGATTCGTCGCCGGCGATGCTGGAACGCGCGCGCGACCGAATACCCGCGGCGACGTGGGTCGAAGGGCGCGCGGAGTCGATGCCGTTCGAAGCCGGCTCGTTCGACGCAGCGATTGCCGCCCATGCCTTTCACCGCTTCGACCGGCAGGCCGCAATCGAGGAATTGATCCGCACGGTGCGCCCCGGCGGGCTGGTCGCGATGTGGTGGCGCACGTTGAGCGGCGAAGATCCGGTCAAGCTGCTGCGCGACGAGGTCGCCAGCGGGCTCGGCGCGCAGCCTCCCGCCGAGGGCCTCGCCAACGGTTTCAAAGAGTTTTACGGATCGCGGCTGACGCAACCGCTGCTGCGCGTCGTCCCATGGCTCGTGACGATGCCGCTGGCCGACTTCATGCGCTACGAGCGCTCGCGATTATCGGTCGCGCTGGCGCTGCGCGAGCGCGCCGGTGAGTACTTCTCCGAATTGGAAAGCCGGCTCCGCCGGCACGCGGGCGAGCGGGGGATGCTGGGGCTGAGCTACCTGCAGTTCGTGTACGCGGCGCGGACCCCGGCGCGCTGATGCGCGTCGGGATTCACGTACGCGTCGCCGGCGGGTACGCCAAAGCGGTCGCCCACGCCAAAGCGGCCGGCTGTAACGCGCTGCAGATTTTCTCGACGAATCCGCGCAGCTATCGGGTTGCCCCGCTCGACCGGCCGGCGCTCGACGCGTTCGCGGCCATGCGCGCGGAAGCGGGCCTGGACCCGTGCGTCATCCACACGCCGTACCTGATCAATCTCGCGAGCGAGGACCCGAAGATCTACGAAGGCTCGTTACGACTGCTCGACGGCGACCTCGCGACCGCGGCGCAGGGCGGAATGCGTTACGTGAACACCCATCTGGGCTCGTATGGAACGCGCGACCGCGACGAAGGCTTCGTCGCGATCTGCCGCGCGCTGGAGACCGCGCTCGCCCGCATCGCACCGGACGTGATGCTGGTGCTCGAAAACTCCGCGGGCGCGGGAAATCTCGCGGGCGGAACGCTCGACGAGCTCGGGGATTTCGTGCGGACGGTCGGCCATCCGCAACTCGGGGTGTGTCTCGACACCGCCCACGCGTGGGCGGCGGGATATCGAATCGACTCGCAAGCCGGCGTCGACGATTTCGTGGAGCGTGCCGACCGGGCGATCGGCTTGGATCGCGTAATGCTCTTCCACTTCAACGACACAGAGGTCGAACTCGGCGCCAGTCGCGACCGCCATTGGCACATCGGGGAAGGGAAGATCGGCTTCGAGGGCTTTCGCGCGCTCCTCGCTCACCCGGAGCTGCGCGAGAAGACGGCGATCTTGGAGACGCCGGGTGACGACGCCGACGACTTGCGCAACGTGCAGACGATTCTTACGATCGCTCGCGGCGTCGCGAAGGCGTCGGGATCGTAGCGCCTACCAGACGCGCAGGCTCGGAAAGCGGAGATCGCCCGAGCGGAAGAGCGCCGAATCGGCGCGCGTGATTTTCAACCGAAGGTTGACGTCGCTGATGTCGCCGACCATCGGCGTGGAACGAACGGGATCGCGGAACATTTTTTGGATTTGCCTCTTGACTCGAAAAGTAACCTGCTATAATCTTATGCTGGTTATGGTAACTTGTCAAGCGACTTTAGTGGTGCTACGCTCGTCCCGATGATGGCCGAGCCCTCCGACGAGGCTCCGGGGCGCCTCGAGCTGCTTCGGGTGCTGGTCAACACCCTCGACTATCCGGATGGTCCGGACGAGCTCGCGACACCGGACGCGGCGTCGACCTGGTGCCGGGCGCAGGGCCTGCCGGCGATATCAAACCAGCGCGAACTCGACCGGTTGCGCGGCTTCCGCGAGGCATTGCGGGCTGCGTTCTTCTCAAACAACGGGGGCGGCGATCCGCAGGCCGCCTGGGAGGGCCTGCGTCCCTTCCTGCGCCAGGCGCAGTTCACGCTCTCCCTGGACCTGGTTCGCGGCGTACCGGCGCTCGAGCCGGCCGGCGCCGGGGCCGACCGCGCCATCGCCATTATGCTGGCCATCGCTTACGAAAGCGTCGCCGAGGGGACCTGGTCGCGTATGCGCGCGTGCCGCAAGTCCAGCTGCCGGTTCGCCTACTACGACCGCTCCAAAAACGGCTCGCGGGCGTGGTGCAGCATGGCGGTCTGCGGAAATCGAGAGAAAGCTCACCGCCGGCGAACCCGTGATCGGGCACTTTGACGTCGACGCGTTCTACGCGAGCGTCGAAATTCGCGACGATCCGAGGTTGCGCGGCTTGCCGATCGCGGTCGCCGGACGCAGCCGGCGGGCCGTGGTGCTGACGGCGTCGTACGAGGCGCGCCCGTTCGGCGTACGATCCGCGATGCCGCTCTACAAAGCCCGCGCCGCCTGCCCGCAGCTGGTCGTGGTGCATCCCGACATGTCGAAGTACAAGGCGGTGTCCCGCGAGATCTTCGCCGTCTTCGGCGCCCGCGGCCATGCGGTCGAAGGTCTGTCGATGGACGAAGCGTTCGTCGACTTCGGCGACGCCGGGATCGAGGAAGGGCGCGCGCTCGCCGCCGCGATTCGGGCCGAGGTGTATTCCGCGACGAATCTCACGGTCAGCGCCGGCGTCGCGTCCGGCAAGATGATCGCGAAGATCGCATCGGATGCCTGCAAACCCAACGGTCTGCTCGCCGTGCAGCCGGGCGACGAAGCCGGCTTTCTCGCGCCCATGCCGGTCGGCCGGTTGTGGGGCATCGGTCCCAAAACGCAGGCGCGCTTGACTTCGTTCGGCGTCGCCACCATCGGCGATCTGGCGGCGCTCGACGACCGGCCGCTGCGCGAACTGTTCGGGGCGTGGGGCGCGGAGTTGCGCGAGCTGGCGCGCGGCGTCGACCGCCGCCGCGTCGACACGTCGCGCGAAACCAAGTCGATCTCGACGGAAGAGACCTTCGAATACGACGTGCGCGAGGAACGCCGTCTCATCGAAGTGCTTCGCGAGCAGGCGCGCGAGCTGGCGGGCGGCCTCGAGCGCGAGGGGCTCAGCGCGCAGACCGTCGGCGTGAAGATCAAACGCGCGGATTTCAGAGTCGTCGGCCGGCAGGTACGTCTGAGCGAGCCGACGCGCGATGCGCGGCGCATCTTGCGCGCCGCCGTACACTGCCTGCGCCGTGCCGAAGTGCACGGCATTCCGGTTCGCTTGCTAGGGACCCGCGTCGCCTCGCTCGTCGAAGGCGAACCCAAGCAGATCGCGCTGTTTAGCAGCTCTCGGCCACGCGCATAATCGTTCGCGCGGCGCTCGACTCGAGTTTCGCCTCGTCCGTGCGATCGCCGGCGAGCAGCTGCGCGACGGTACCATAGAGCGTGTCGCCCAGCAAACCGGTGTCGAGCAGCGTTCGCGGATCGATTCCGCCGGGCGGAGCATACGGTAGACCCGCCGAGGTCGCGGCCGCCCTGCCTGCCGGCGGCGGCGACGGCGCTGCCGGGGCGGTGCTCGAGAACTCGTGCTGCATGTCGCCCAATGCGTCGGTCTCGACCATCCCGTTGACCAGGTTGAGCATGAGCTTCTGGGAGTCGATGACGGCTTGCAGCTGATTTTTCATTTCGAGCGCAAGCCGCCCGTCGCCGGTCGGCGGATCGGCGGCAAAGCGACTGGCGTCGGCCAGCATCGTATCGGCAGCGCTGAGGTTCCGCGCGATCGCCGTCGCGCGACTCTCGAGGTTCAAGCGCAACAGCGCGGTGGCGCGCGATCCGAGTAACACGTCTTGCGCCATCTTCCGGTAGTCGGTCGTTCCGGCGGCGAGCTGCGCGTCGTTCTCGAGCAGCGCCCCGACCGCCGAACGGACGTTCTCGTGCAAGGTCGTGCACAGCGGACGCGAGCGAACGTCGATGATCTGCCGGGGCGGCGTCGGTGCCGGCGCGGGCGCCGCTTGCGCGAGCATCGCCGCCAACGCAAGAATTTGGTCGAGCATCAAACGTGTTCCGACGCCCAGCACGGGTCGCCCGTCGTGCCGGAGGCGAAGCGGCGTACGAGCCCGGAACCTTCGCGCGAGAGCGGCGCGGCCATGAGAATCGACGTGCGGCGCTTGCGCACGGTTCCCCGCGGCAGCAGTTCGCGCGCGCCGTTGGGCGGCAGCCACCCGGCGATGCGGCGCAGATCTCCGGCCGCCGCGCGCAACAGCGACGGAATCATGGCGGCGGCCTCGACGTCGGCAAAAGCGAATTCTTGGAGCGAGTAGGTGTCGCGCTCGACGTCGCGCACCCCTAAGACGTACGCACCGACTCCGCGGCCGCGCCGGATGACGAGGTTGGTTTCTTGCCCGCTTTCACGTTTGGAGCGCTGGCGCATGCGCAGGCGAATCCATTCCCAAACCGGCGGCGTGCGCGCGAAGCCGGCGGTCCGGTGCCGTTCGCAGAGATCGAAGCAGCGCCGCACTCCCGGCCAATCGGCTGGGCGCAGAACGGAAACCGGGAGACGGGCCGACGGCAGCGCGTCGGCGCGCAGCGCGATGTGTCGCGACGGAAGCTCCGTAAAGCCCAAGAGCGCGTAGAACTGCGGGTTGACGTCGGAGAAAAGATAGGCGAGATCGTAACCGGCTTCCCGCGCGCGGTCGAGTTGCATTGCTAGCATCGCACTGGCGTAGCCGCGGCCGCGCAGATGCTCCGGCGTGAAGACGGCGCCGATGCCGACGGCGCGCAAGCGGCGCGTGCCGTCGCGGACGACGCGCTCGTAACGCTTGAACGAGGCAACCAGCCGCTTCCCTTCGTAGAGCCCGAACGTGCGGTAGTGCCGCCGGCCGTATGCACTGCGCGCAACGTCGAGCGTGTCGGCGACGTAGGCCGGCAGGTCGCGGCCCGCGCTCCAGATCGGCGCGGTCAGCGGGAGCACCTCGGCGACGTAACGGTCGGCCGGGATTTCCTGCAGGCGCGTCATTCCACGACGGTACCCGGCGGTTTGGCGACGCGCAGTTCCTCCAAAAACTCCGGCGCGGTGAGGCCGCGCGTCGGCGGACCCCACGCACTTACGAGCACGGCGCGCCGCGCGCGCCGAAGCGCGTCCAGGAAAAGCTGGCGCTCGCGCTCGTTGTAGCGTTCGCGCGTCTTGTTGCGATGCATGTAATACGTGAACTTCGCGGTCCGCGACGCGCGCGCGTCGCCGACGTTTTCCTTCGGAATCATCCCGGCGCGCGGGCTGTAAAGAAACGTATCCGGCACGTACCAGCGGGGAAACAGGCCCGGACGAACCCCGGCGACGGCCACTTCGTCGAACTCCAAACCGCGGGCGGCTTCCACGCTCACGATTTGCACGAATCCGCCGCCGGCATCGTCCTCGCACGATTCGAATTCGCTCGCAGCGCGCCGGCCGGCGTATTCCAGCACGTCGGCGAACGTCCGCTCCGGTCCGCGCCGCCGAAAGTCGAGCAGCCGCGCCAGCAGCCGGCGCAGGACGGCTTGCTGCGCGAGCGCCCGCGCCGAACCGGGCGCCCCTTCGCGCGCCAGACCCTCGCCCCAGACGGTGCGTACGAACGCTTCGAACGGCATTGCGTACATCGCGTCCACCCAGCCCGCCCGCAAGCGCCGGAACCTCTCCAGCGACGTTCGCGCTTCCGCGGTCAACGCTTCGTCCTGCTCGCCGCGCACGACGTTCCATCCCAGGCGCAGGTCGCGCTTGGGATCCCAGCGGCTGGACCGCACCGTCGGGGCCGGTTCGTCGTCGAGCAGGAACAGCGGCGTCTGCGGGTGCGGCGGCTCGGCGCAGAGCGTCGAAAGCGATGCGTCGCTGAGCGCGAACGCGGGATTGGCAAGCGTTCGCAGCAGCCAGTCGTGGCGGAAGGGATCGTATGCGTTCCACAACAGGGCCATCGCGTCGAGCGCGCGCCGGTCGGCAAAGACGTTGACGTCGCCGCGCGCGATCGTCGGAATATCGCGGGCCAGCAGCGCTTCTTCGTAGGGTTCGGCGTGCCGCACCGAACGCAGCACGACGGCGACGCGCTCGGGCGGCGAGCCGGCGTCGAGCCACGCTCGTACGCGATCGCCGACGAGTTCCGCTTCCTCGTGCTGCGTTCGCACGCGCACGACGCGCATTGCCGGCTCGACACCGGCCGCTTGCGGCCGGACGTACGCCTTCGCGACGGCGCCGCACGCCAGCTCGACGGCGAGCGGCGACCGCAGCTGCCGGCGCAACGTGAAGACTGCCGCGTTGGCGGGTGGCGATGCCGGCAGCGCATAGGCGAGCGTCACGCCGGCTAGGTCGCTGCCGAAAATCGCGCGGAGCAGCGCGAGATGTCCGGGCGTGGCGTCGTCGGCCGCGTCGACGAACGCGACGGGATAACGTTCGCGCAGCGCGGCGGCGCCGGCAGGGTCGTTGCGCAGGGCCGAGACGAGGCGCGCGACCGCGTCCCGCCCCGTGAGGCTTCCGGCCGTCTCGGCCATTGCGTCGTAGCGCTCGTACAGACGCGCGAGGATCTTAGCGAGGTCGACCTCGCGGCGGTACTGCCGCTGCAGCTCCTGCGGCGAGACGTCGAGAGAATCGTGGTATTCGTGTTTGGTTGCCGAGAGCAGCGCCGGATCGGTCAGGTTGGGCGGCTTGGCGGCAAACTCGGCGGCTCCCGAAAGCGAACGCGAAAGAAACTCGTCCGGCGTGACCAGCGCGTCGCGAAGCTTGCGAAATAAGCGAAACGAGGACTCGACGAAGCGTTGCGGCGACCGCAGGCCCGGAACTTCCGGATCGAGCTCGTCGGCAAACTCGTCCCACTCCAAAGCCAGGAGCGGCGCGCAGGCGGCGGTGAACAGCACCGAAGCTTCGACGTCGTCGATCGAGTTCAGGACGGCGCCGCGCTCGCGCAGCACGTCGAAGGCAAAGCGTTCGATCTCGCTCGGCGCGGAAAACGCGAGCGCTTCGCGACCGGGGAACGCGGAGCGCGCGCGCGCGGCCCGCTCGGCAAGCACGCGCGTCTTACCGGTCCCGGCGGCGCCGGCGACGATGCAGCAGCGTTCGAACGTCGATTCGACGGCGTCCCGCTGCTCGGCGGTGAGCTCGAGTGAGATCACCGGCCGAACCGCTCCGGCTCCGGCGCGGGCTTGTGCGCGCAAGCCGTCGCGTAGGCGCAGAAGGTGCAGGCGTCCGGATCGCGCGCGACCTCGAAGCGCTCGACCGTACCCGACGAGAGCTCGCCGGCCAGCTCGATCATGCGGGTCCGCGCGCGCTCCAGCTCGGAAACGCCGATGGTACCGCGGGCCTCGTTGCGCCGGCGATTGCCGTTCGATTGCTCGACGGGCAGGTTCGTTACTTCGAGGACGATCGGCCGAACGTCGAGCAAGGCGTCCTTGAGCGGAATCAACGCGAGCCGCGTCACCCGATCGCCCTCGGCGGTACGCGCCCAGTAGTAAAAGGGCAGTTGGAAGTCCTCGAATCGCCGAACCGCGTCGCGATACTCCTGCGCCGACGTCGCGATGCTTCCGGTTTTGTAGTCGACGACGCCGATGCCCCCGGAGCGCGCGTCGCGATCGAGGCGGTCGATGAATCCGACGAAGGCGTGCCCGTCGAGCTCCAGGTTCGCCGGCACCTCGCGACCGATCACCTCGAAGGGCGCGTCGCGCTCTTGGGCGAGCAGCCAATCGACGTAGCGCTGCGCGGTTCGTTGCGCGCGCCGCAGCTGGAGCTCGAACTCCACGCGCGCTTCGAAGCCGTCGCGATTGCGCTCGAACGCCCAGCGCACGTTCTCGCGTATTCGCGCGCGCATGGCCGCTTCGTCGCGCGCCGAAGGCCGCGGAAACTCGCCGTGAAAATCCTCCAGCGCGAGATGGAACGCCGTTCCGTAGGTCGAGGCCGCCGAAGCCCGGTCTTCCACGGCCGCGCAAGCGTAGCGGTAGAACCATTTGCGCGCGCACTCGGCGTACGCGTTCAAAGCGGAGGCGCTGAAATGCCGCTGGCGCGGCGGTACGCCGCGCGGCGCTTCGGGTTCCGCCGGATCGGCCAGCCCGATGGTTTCCGGCGCCGCCTCGGAGGCGTGGCTTTCGGCGGTGGAATCCGCACCGCGCCGCAGCTCGAAGGCTCGTTCGACCTCGGCACGCAAAGGCTCGTCTTTGACGCGATCCGAGAACGCCCGCAGACGGCGCAGCCGCTCGGCGAATAACAGCACCGCGTCGCGGTCGGGCGCGGGGAGGGCCAGCCGTCCGCGGTCGATCGCATCCAGCAGCGGGCCGCTCCGGTTGGCCAACGTTGCATACGCGGCACCGACGTCGTGCGGAACGCCCGAATGCGGGGAACGGATCAGTGCGGGAATCTCTTCGTCGGCGCCGGTTCGGCACCACCGAACGACGCCGTCGACGAAGGCGCGCATTTCGGGCGAGTCGGCGGTCACGAGCCAGTCTTCAGCCGGGTCCCACAGGCGCCCCTGCACGCGGTGTGTAACCGCCCTGCGGTGCGGCGAATCATCATCGGCATCAGCGGCGCGAGCGGAAGCGCCTACGGCTATATGGCTCTGCAAGCGCTGCGATCGATCGGCGGCGTCGAGACCCACATGGTATTGACCGCTTCGGCGCGCCGCACGATCGAGTTGGAAACCGAGATGAGCGCCGACGATTTTGCGGCGCTGGCCGACGTAGTGCATCGCGACGACGACTTGGCGGCGGCGATCTCGAGCGGCTCGTTCCTCACCGACGGGATGCTCATCGTTCCGTGTTCGATGAAAAGCGCGAGCGCGATCGCCTACTCGATGAACTCGAATCTGCTGGTGCGAGCCGCCGACGTCTGCCTGAAAGAGAAGCGCCGCCTGGTCCTGGTCGTCCGCGAGACGCCGCTGCATCTGGGACACCTCCGCACCCTCGCGACCCTCGCGGAGATCGGCGCCGTCATCATGCCGCCGGTGCCCGCGATGTACGCCAACCCGCAAAGCGTCGACGACATCGTCGCGCACACCGTCGGCAAGGCGCTCGACCAGTTCGGCATCGCCAACGAGCTCTTCAAACGGTGGCGAACCCCGTAACCGAGGCGCATCGCTGGCACGGTCGCGGTGGAAAGCCGGCGGCGCGAAGGAACGACCGTTCGCGTTACCCTTCCTGGCGCGGCGTAGCGCCGCCCGTTCCCTCAAACCGAGCGCGCAGCGCGGGCTTGTCGAGCTTGCCCATCGCGTTGCGCGGAAGTTCGTCGACGACGTGAATCTCTTTGGGGATCTTGAAGCTTGCCAGCCGACCGCGCAGCGCGTCGAGAACGACGGCGCCGTCGAACGGAGGCTCGGCTTCGACGAACGCGACCGGCAGCTCGCCGCGCGCGGCGTCCGGCTTACCGATCACCGCGCAGGCTCGCACGCCGTCGAAGGCTTCGATCGCGTTCTCGATTTCGCGCGGGTAGACGTTGAAGCCGCCGGTGATGATCAGCTCTTTGATCCGCCCGGCGATCGAGTAGACGTCGTGCTCGGCGTCGTAGCGCGCGAGGTCGCCGCTGCGGTACCATCGCCGGCCGTCGCCGTCGGCGACGAACGCGTCGGCGGTGTCCTGCGGGCGCCGCCAGTAGCCGGCGAAGACGGTTGGCCCGCGCACCAGCAGTTCGCCGATCCGGCCGGCTTCGAGCGGCGCCGCGCCGCCGGGCTGCGCGATGCGGACGCTCGCGCCCGGAACGGGAATGCCGACGCTTCCCGCCGGCCGCGGACCGCCGTAGCGGTTGCTCAACACGAAGCCGAACTCGGTCGCGCCGTAACGCTCGAGGATGGCGGCTCCGAACGCGACGCCAAATTCGCGGAACGTTTCGGTCGAAAGCGGAGCCGACCCCGAGACGTAGAGACGAATCGGCGCGGGCGGCTCGGCGCCGGCGGCGACCGCTTCGAGCAAACGCACGTACATCGTGGGAACTCCGAAAAACGCCGTCACCTCGCCGCGCCGCAGGGTCGCCAGGACGTCGCGCGCGTCGAAGCGCTCGCGCAGCAATACGTGCGAGCCCGCGGCGAGCGACGTGCACAGGCCGGCTACCAAGCCGTGCACGTGGAACAGCGGTAACGCCAACAGCAGCGTATCGTCCGCGCGCCAGCGCCAGGCGGCCATCAGCGCGGCGGCCGCGGCCGCCAGATTGGCGTGCGTCAGCATCGCGCCTTTCGAGCGCCCGGTCGTGCCGCTCGTATAGACGATCGCCGCGACGTCGTCCGCACGGGCGCCGCGCCGGCGGATCTCGGATCCCAGCGATTCGTCGGCCGCCCACGCTTCGACCTCGCCGGCATCCACGGCGGTGCCGGCGCCGCCGGCGTCGTCGAGATGCCGCGCGCCGGCTACGGAGCGAACCACGATTGCCGGTTCGGCGTCGCTAAGGACGTGCGCGAGATCGGCGCTGCGGTAGAGCACGTTCACCGGAACGGCGATCGCGCCCAAACGCAGCGCTCCCAAGAACGAGTAAACGAAGCCGTGGCGGTTCTCGCAGTAGATCGCCACCCGGTCGCCGCGGCGCACGCCGAGGTCGGCGAAGCGCGCGGCGACACGCGACGCACCGGCGTGCACGCGAAGCAGCGAAACGCCGTCCAATGCCGGCGCGTCGCGCCGGTCGATCAGCGCGGCGTCAAACAGATCCAGCAGCATCGATCAGTTCCTCGGCCAGCGCGAGGTCCGAGACGCGGTCGACGTTCACGGCGGTCTCCGGAAACGGCGAAACGACGGCCCGGACCGGCGCGCCGAGGATCCGGCTTGCGCGCCGTTCGGCCTGTGCGATCGTCAAGCGCCCGGCGGCGTACCGAAAGAGCACGTCCCAGCCGAACAGCGAGGCGAGCCGTAGGGGACGTTTGCGCGCCGCTCCCAAACGTTCCAGCGATCGTTCCAGCAGCGGCAGCGCGCGCGGCCGCAGCGCCGCCAATCCCGCGCCGCAATACGTTCCGTCGCGCAAACGCGCCCACGTGTGCGGAACTTTCGGAAAGCGCGCGAGATGCAGCCGGCGATCCAGGCAGCCGTAGATCGCGTCGGCGTCGAGCGCGCGCGCCCGGGTCGCAAAATCGTCGACCGAAACCGGGGTGAGAACCGGAAGGTCGGACGTAACGATCATCACGAGCTGGCCGGACGGCAGTCCTTGCAAGCCGCTGCGAAGACTATCGGAGATGCGCGCGCCGTCGCTGCGGCGCTCGTCGGCCGCCGCCAGCGCCTGGGATGCGTGCGTTTGCGGCGGCGCGACCACGACGATGCGATCGACGCAGGCCGCAGCCCGCAGCGCGCGCAGCACCCGCTCTACCATCGGAACGCCCGCGATCTCGACGAACGCCTTGTTGGGCGCGCCCGCCTGCCGCCGCGCGACGTCGTCGAGCGGTCCCCCCGCGAGCACGACGGCGTCCATTTAGTTGCGCCATCCGGGCGTCGCCGCAAACCGCGTGAGAAAGCGCTCGTAGGTCGAAGGCAGCTCGAGACGCTCGGCGAGACGCTGCGCCTCGGCATCGTCGGCCGCCAGCGCGAAGGTGCACGATCCCGAACCTGCCAGCAACGCGACGCGCGCGCCGGCCGAACGCAGCGCGTCGAGCGCCGTCGCGATCTCGGGCGCGAGCGCCGCGATCGGTTCTTGAAAATCGTTGGTGGCCAGGCGCTCGACCTCGCCGAGATCCCCGCGCTGCAGCGCGGTCAGCGCGGCCAGCGACGCGGAAGTCGAACGGGCGCGACTCGGCCGCGGATGCCGGTCGAGCTCGGCGTACGCCGAGGCGGTTGAGATCGCCGCCGGTGGTTTGACGATCAGCACGGCCCAAGGCGGCAACGCGCCGGCCGGCGTCACGCGCTCGCCCGTGCCTTCCACCAGTGCGCCGGTTCCGGCGAGAAAGAACGGCACGTCGGAGCCCAGCTGCCGGGCTGCCGCCAGCCAATCGACGGGTCCGCAGTCCCCGAACGCGCCCTCCATCGCAGCGCGCAAGACGGCCGCGGCGTCGCTCGAGCCGCCTCCCAGACCGGCCTGCGTTGGAATCCGCTTGCGCAGCGTCACTCGCGCCGCCGGCAGCTCGCCGATCGCGCGGAGCGCGCGGACCGCGAGGTTGTCGTCGCCGCCGAGGCCGGCGATATCGCACGAAAAGGCGAAGGCGTCGCTGCGCTCGATCGCCAGTTCGTCGGCCAAATCGAGCGGAACCATCACGCTGCGCAGGGCGTGATAGCCGTCGTCGCGACGCGCGAGCACCTCCAGGGTCAGGTTGATCTTGGCCGGAGCGCGGTAGAGCGAAGCCATCGAAGCCACGGTTCTTTGCGGCGAAGCGAGGAGGCGCCTTCGGCTCCACGCGTAAAGGGGTAACTCTCGAAGCATGGTCACGAGCTACGACGCGCAACGGAACGAATTTTGTGCCTACGTTTTGCGCGAATCGCAGACGCCCTACGGTCTACTGCTGGGTAACTACAAAGCCTACGCGCAGTCGACGGCCAAAGGCGGCGTTCGCGGCTTGTGGGACGCCGACACCGATCAGATCATTTTCGGGACGCACCATATCGCTTACGGGTTGAGCGCGGGCGGCCAGCGCCGCCCCACGCTCTTCCCGCACCAGATCGAGCGCGACCTCACCTTTCTTCCGTACGCGCAGATTTCGGAGTTCACGCTCGAGGATCGCGCGCACGTCACCGAGGCCTTTTTCGTGCCGTTCGGTCAGCGGTTCGATCGGGCGGTAGCCTTCGTCGTCGACGTGACGATCTACAATCCGGGAGGAGAAGAGCTGCAAGTGCAGCTCTTTCCATGGGCGATGCTGGTCGGACAGCGATTTTACGGCGAGCCCGAGCATCAAGTCCGCGCCTGGAACGACGGACGCTACATCTGCTCGAAGAACATCGAGACCGGCGGCGAGCGCTGGTGGGGCGGATCGCGCCGTCCGACGGCGGTCGAGCTTTCGCTGCGCGAACAAGTCTTGCTGGAATACATGCGCCGCGGCACGCTCTTGCCGGCCGGCAGCGCGCAGCACTTCGGCGACGTGACGCCCGAGCAGGCGGCCCTGGTGAGCCGGCGTATCTTCGGAGCCTTCGAGTACACGATCGACGTGGCGCCGGGGGCGCGCGAGTCGCTTCGGCTCGCGGTAGTCTACGACAAAGCCGGTACCGAGAAGAGTCGTCCCGTGCTCGAAGCGCTGCTCGACGACCCGCGCGCGCTGCACGACACGCAGCGCTACTTTTCCGAGCGTCTCGCCGACGCGCGGATCATGACGCCGTCGCCCGAGATCAGCCGCGGCGTCGCCTGGGCCAAAGCCAACATGCTGCGCATCGTCAAAGAGTATCCGCAAGGCTGGGGCTCGACCAACTCGCCGCCGTCGGACATCCTGGTCTCGCGCGACACGTCGTGGTTCGTTCACGGATTCGACTACTTCAATCCCGAGTTCAGCCGCAACGCGCTCGAAGTCTTCAATCGCGCGATCGACGAGAACGGTCTGATGATCGAATACATTCGCGGCGTCAGCGGGTACAAAACGGCCTACGACCTCAACGTCAACGACGACACGCCGCTGCACGTCATCGCGATGCTCCACTACTACAACGCGACGCTCGACGACGCGTGGGTCCGCGAGCGCTTGTCGCTGGTCGTGAAGCTGATCGACTACATGCTGCAGCAGCGCGACGATCAGGGGCTGGTCTTCTGCCGCGCCAAAGGCGTCGACATGTACGGCATCTCGTCGTGGCGCAACATCATTCCCTACTACACGCTCGACGGAGCGGTCACCGAAATCAACGCCGAGTGCGTCTTCGCCCTCGAGGCGGCCGCGATGCTGTGCGCGGTCGCCGACGACCACGCGCACTGGGAAACGTACACGCGGGAAGCGCAGAACATGCGCGAAGCGATGATGGACTATCTCTACAACGACGATACCGGCGCGTTCGTTCTGAACTACGATCAGGACCGCAACTACCAAGACAACTTCACGGCCGACGAGATCTTTCCGGTGCTCTTCAACGTGGCCGCGCCGGAACAGCGGCGCGCCATCCTGCAGCGGCTGCTCGAGGCGGATTTCGTTACGCCCGTCGGGTTGCGGACGATTTCGACCGCCGACGCGTGGTATTTTCCGTCCTACGGATTCGGCTTGCTCGGCGGGATCTGGCCCGATTTGACGCTGTGGTTCGCGCTGGCGTTGGCGCGCAACGGAATGACCGACGAATCGGTGCGCTTTCTGGGCGCCGTGTACGCCGCGATGGAAGGCGGCAGTCCCCGCAACACCGTTCCGGGTGAGTTCGGCGAATGGTTCGACGGCGGATCGCTCAGCAATCGCGGAATGTACCTGTCGCCGTGGACCGGAGCCAAGTACCTTTGGGCGGTAGCCGAAACGGTCGGCGGGCTGGACGGCTATCGCACCAGCGGGCGGCCGCATCTGGCGCCGCTGCGCCCCAAAGACTGGCAGTGGGTGGCCGCCGCGCGCGTGCACTGGGGCGGCCGGCGCTGCACGTATCTCATCGATCTTCAGAAGAACGCGATCTACGGCAACATGCCCGAGTTGTCGGCCGAGGAGCCGTTCGAGTGCATTTACGCCGGCCGGGACGTCAGCGACGAGGTCAGCGTCTCTCCGGTCGAAGTCGGCGCCGTCGCCTTCGAGGACGAGCGCGGAGCCGTGCGCATCTTCGCGTGCAACCATTTGGACAAGCCCCGCAACGCGTTGGTGGAGTTTCGCGGGCACACCGTGCGCGTCGACCTGGCACGCGGAGAGTGCCGCGAGGTTCAACCGCTCGGCCGGGCCAGCGACCGGCGGGCGCGTGCCGCCAAACTCGACGCGGTCCGCCCGGTGGCTCGCGTATAATAGGCCTCCGTGCTCGATCGATCGCATCGCTTCGCGACGGCCGTCTTGGCCTTGGGGACCCTCGTGCTGCTGGTGGCGATCGTCGTCGGCGAGCGCATGGGCGATCGCGTTCTCGGGCAGGCGACCGAGCAGGCTCCCCTGCTGTCGTCTCAGCTCGCCTCACCCGAGCCCACCGCCAGCGCCGGCCCCTTCGGCCCGGACTGGAAACGAAACGAGGCGCTCTCAGCGGCCTCGGACCCGCATTTCCCGGACCCTCGGGTCCCGCCCAAGCCCATTCCGACGCTGCCGCCCGCCCCTACGCCGACCCCGCCGCCGGCCACCCCGACGCCCAACCCCAACGTTCCGATTTGGCGCCAGCAGCCGCTTCCTACGGCCTTGCCTACGGCGACTGCCGCGGCGCCCGAGGCTCCCACGCCGACCCCGTCGGGCAACCCCGTGCGTATCTAATGTCATTATTGGAATCGGCTGATACGATAGAGACATGGAAAGTACTGGAACGACAACCGTCAAGCGCGGGCTCGCGCAGATGCTCAAAGGCGGCGTCATCATGGACGTCGTCACGCCCGAACAGGCCGTCGTAGCGCAGGAAGCCGGCGCGGTCGCCGTGATGGCGCTGGAGCGCATTCCGGCGGATATCCGAGCCGCCGGCGGCGTCGCCCGCATGAGCAGCCTGGAGCTGATCCAGGGCATCATGGACGCGGTCACGATTCCGGTGATGGCCAAGGTGCGGATCGGTCACTTCGCCGAGGCGCAAGTGCTGCAGCAGCTCGGCGTCGACTACGTCGACGAGTCCGAAGTGCTCACCCCGGCCGACGACAAGTACCACGTCGACAAACACGCCTTCACGACGCCGTTCGTCTGCGGCGCCCGCGATCTGGGCGAAGCGCTGCGCCGCATCGCCGAAGGAGCGGCGATGATCCGCAGCAAGGGCGAGGCGGGCAGCGGCAACATCGTCGAGGCCGTCCGCCACATGCGCGCCATCAACGACGCGATTCGCGAGCTGACGGTCATGCCGAAAGAAGAACTGGTGGCACGCGCGCGCGATCTCGGCGCGCCGCTCGAGCTGGTGCGGCAAGTCGCCGCCGACGGCAAGCTGCCGGTGGTGCTGTTCTGCGCGGGCGGCGTCTCCACGCCCGCGGATGCCGCGCTGATGATGCAGCTGGGCGCCGAAGGCATCTTCGTCGGCAGCGGAATTTTCAAGTCGAACGACCCCAAGAAGTTTGCCAAGGCGATCGTCGACGCGACCACGCACTTCGGCGATCCGAAGGTCGTGATGGACGCTTGCCGCTCGCTGGGTACGTCGGAGGCCATGCCGGGGCTCGACGTGCGAACGCTGGACGAAACGCAGCTGCTCGCAACGCGTGGAAACTAGGCTGCCGATCGGCATTCTCGCGCTGCAGGGCGACGTTGCCGAGCACGTCGCCGCGTTCGAGCGTGCGGGCGCGACGGCGGTGGCGGTCAAACACGCCGAGCAGCTGAGCGCCGTCGAGGGGCTGGTCATCCCGGGCGGTGAGTCGACGACCGTCATGAAGCTGCTCGACCGCTTTTCGCTGGCCGACCCAATCGTCGCGCGGGTGCGAGCCGGGATGCCGCTGTGGGGAACGTGCATGGGCATGATCGTCGCCGCGCGCGACGTTGCCGGGCTCGCGCAGCCGACGCTCGACCTCATCGACATTACGGTCCGCCGCAACGCGTTCGGACGTCAAAACGAATCTGCCGAAGTCGATCTCGACGTTCCGGTGCTGGGCTCGCGACCGTTCCCGGCGATCTTCATCCGCGCGCCCTGGGTAGAGCGGACCGGACCGTCGGTCGAGCTGCTCGCGCAACGCGGCGGCCGCGGCGTCATGGTTCGCGAAGGAAACGTGCTGGGAACCTCGTTTCACCCCGAGCTCACCGCCGATTCGCGGGTCCACGCGTTTTTTCTCGAGATGGTGAAGCGGGCGAAAGACGGCCGCCGCGCGGCCTGAGGACGGCGTTTCTTCCAGGAGGCGCGCGCGCAGGCGCGTAAATTCTCCCCCGCGATGACGTCGAAGACCGAAGTTCCGCCCGGGCCGCCGGCGCAGGGCGGTTTTCAAGGTCAGATCCCGCCGGTCGAGCCGCTGCTCACCGAGGTGATCGCCACGCTGTCGCTTGCCGCGCACGCCTATTTGACCGAAGGAGAAGGGCGCACGCCCGACAGCGCCTCGGCCGAAGTGGCCATCGACGTCGCCAGCGCCGCCTTCGAACGCGTCAAAGACAGGTTGCGACCGGACGAACGGTTAGCGGTCACACAGATGCTAACCGAAACGCGAATGACGTTCGTTCGAAAGCGGGGCATGTAGGATGCTCCGCTTTCTTTCGAATTACTTCGAGACGGGGGACGCGGCGTGAGCGACGTTCTCGTCTTGAATTTCACCTACGAAGCGCTCAACATCACGAGCTTCCAGCGCGCCGTGAAGCTGATCTTTGCCGGAAAGGCGGAGATGCTGCACGGCCGCGACCGGATTTTGGCGTCGACGACCTACGAGATGCGGATGCCGTCGATCATTCGCATGCTCTATTACATCCGCCGGCCGATGCAGAAAGTGGCGTTGACCAAGAAGAACGTATTGATCCGCGACGATCACACCTGTCAATACTGCGGAACCCACGGCGAGCGGCTGATGACGGTCGACCACGTCGTTCCAAAGAGCCGCGGCGGGGCGTCGACGTGGGAGAACTTGGTGTGCGCGTGCATGCGCTGCAACAACCGGAAGAATAACCGCACGCCCGAAGAAGCCAATATGTCGATGAAGCGAAAGCCGCGGCAGCCGAAGTACATTCCTTGGATCCAGATCAAACGCAACACGCTGCCCGACGAGTGGGGCAAGTTCTTGTTCCTCTACAACGTCTCCATCGACGAACGCATCGAGAGCTGACCGCCGCCGGGAGGGTCCGCGTCAGTCGATGCCGGCAAACGCCAGTTTCCACGCGGCGTCGATCTTCGCGGGCGTCGGTTTCTCCACCACGGCGGCCACGACGCCGTCGGGCCGCACGACGAGCATGGCCGAGCGCTTGATGCACCACCGCTTGGGCGGCCGGGATACGACGATCGGCGTGATCTCGCAGTGCGCTCCCTTCCCGACCGCAACCAGCGCGGCGCCGCCGTCGCGCAGTTGCGCGAGGCGCGCGCCGCCGGCAAGACGCAAGTCGTCGATCCGGCGCCCCGCCAGCGGATGGCGGGCGTCGATCAGCGGCGATTTGGCATAGCGCCCGGAGAGCATGCCCGCGCCGCGGGCGGCTTTGCGCTGCATTCCGCGTCCGCGCAGGGCGCGGCGCGCGAACGCGATCGCGACGCGCCGCCCCCATGGACCGGTTCCCGCGACGAACTTGGCGATCTGATCGTTGGCGCGATCGACGGAATCGTTGAGAAAGCCGCGGCGCTCGGCGTCGTACGATTCGAGCAGGGACGCCGTCCGGCTGCGGCCTTCGACCGCGTAGGCGAGCTTCCACGCGAGGTTGGCCGCGTCGCCGACGCCGGCGTTGACCCCTTCGCCGCCGATCGGACTAAACGCATGCGCTGCGTCGCCGGCCAACGCGACGCGCCCGTCGACGAAGCGCTGCGCGCGGCGGCGCGACAAGGCGCACAGCCGTCGCGCGCTGGTCTCGACGCGCGCCGATTCGCCGAGCAGCGCTGCCACCCGCGCGCGATGCGCCTCGTCGGAGAGCGCCTCGGCGTCGGTGACGTCGCGCGATACGCCGGCGACGATCCGCCAGCGCTGCGGAGCGTAGCGAAACGCCGCGACCGGTGCGGGCGCGTTCTGCACGAACACGATCTCCGCAACGGCGCCGGCCGGCCCTTCGATGAGATCGTCGGCAACCACCGCGCGCGTTCCGTAGGCGACGCCTTCCACTCCGATGCCGCACGCCTTGCGGACGAAGCTCTCGGTTCCGTCGCAGCCCGCGAGGAACGACGCGCGCAACGCGCGCTCCGTCGCACCGTCGAATGCGACGACGTCGACTCCGCCGTCGTCCTGCGCGAGGCGTTTGGCTTCCCAGCCAAAGCGCAGATCGCACGCGCCGGTCGACGCGAGCCGTTGACGCAGAATGCGCTCGAGCAGCGGCTGTTCGAGTATCAGCGCGCCGGCGCGCGCGACGACGTCGTCGACGACGCCGAAGTCGAGGCGAAGCAGCCGCTTGCGCGACGCCGCGTCGGTGACCGTCAGCGCGCTCGCGAACGTGCCGGCGTCGCACAGCGCATCGGCCAGTCCCCAATCCGCCACCAGTTCGAGCGTCCGCGCCCAGAGCACCACGGCGCCGGGCTCGTCGCAGACTTCGCGGCGCTTCTCCAAGACGATGCTGGCAACGCCGCGGCGCGCCAGCCCGAGCGCCAGCGACAGCCCAATCGGGCCACCGCCTACGACGATCACCGGCGCGTCCACTTCCGAGCGCTACTCGTTCGGCGGCGCGGCTCCTGTGCGCCGCATGAGTACGCCGCCCGGCGACGAAGAGGCGGCCGCGTGGATCAGGCCAAGACCCCGTATTTTCAAGCGTTGCTCGACTACGTCGACTCCGGCGTTCAGCCGTTCCACACGCCGGGCCACATGCAGGGCATCGGGATGGACCTCGCCTTTCGCGAGTTCGTCGGCGACAACATCGCTGCGATCGACCTCACCCCGATGCCCGGAATCGACGACCTGCTGCAGCCGCTCGAGTCGATCAAGGAGGCGCAGGAGCTGGCGGCCGAGGCGTGGGGCGCCGATCGCACGTTTTTTCTGATCAACGGATCGACCAGCGGCAACCAGTGCATGATGATGACGGCCGTCAACCCCGGCGACGAGATTGCGGTGCCGCGCAACTCGCACAAGTCGATGCTCGGCGGTCTGGTCATGAGCGGCGCACGGCCGGTTTACATGCAGCCGGAAGTCGACGAAGAGCTGCACATGGATCACTGCGTGACGCCCGAAACGGTGGCGCGCACGCTCGACGAGCATCCCGGGATTGCGGCCGTCTACCTCGTCTCGCCGACGTATTACGGCGTCGCAGCCGATCTCGCATCGATCGCGGCCATCGTCCACGGAGCCGGCAAGCTGCTGCTGGTCGACGAAGCCTGGGGGCCGCATTTCCACTTTCATCCCGCGCTTCCGCTGTCGGCGACCGCAGCCAAAGCCGACCTGTGCATCAACTCGACGCACAAGATGCTCTCGGCCTTCTCGCAGTGCGCGATGCTCCATCAAATCGGCGACCGGGTGCGCGTCGACCGTCTCAAGGCGGTTCTCAAAATGTTTCTCTCGACGTCGCCGAACCTGCCGATGGTCGCCTCGCTCGACGTGGCCCGCAAGCAGATGGCGACCGAGGGAGCCGCGCTGCTCAGCCGGACGATCGAGTTGGCGCAGGAGACTCGGCGACG
>DATJUC010000273.1:0-7099 GCA_035502675.1 Candidatus Acidiferrales bacterium
TGGTCTATCTCTGGATGAGCCGCGCCGAAGGGCGGCGGCGCCTCGGCCTCACGCGCGAGCAGATTCAGGATTTTCTCTTCTACGCGCTGATCGGCGTGATCGTCGGCGGCCGGACGTTCTTCGTCATCAACGACATCATCAGCGTCGGTCCCAAGAACCCCGATCACACGCTGGCGGCCTACCTCGCGCATCCGATCGACTTCATCGCCGTTTGGAACGGCGGCATGGCGTTTCACGGCGGTCTGGTCGGCGTCATCGTCGCGATCGCGCTGTTCCTGCGCAAGCACCGCGGCTTGAAGTTCACCGTGCTGGGCGACGAAGTCGTCATGATGCTGCCGATCGCGATTACGCTGGTGCGCATCGTCAATTTCGTCAACGACGAATTGTGGGGCGACGTCTGCGTTCCGGACCGGCCGTGGTGCATGAGCTTTCCGGCGGCCAACGCGGTGACCGGCATCGTCGCCTACCGTCATCCGGCGCAGATTTACGAAGCGATCCTCGATTTGCTCACCTTTCCGGTGCTGCTGATTCTCTACCGGATGAAGCCGAAAGACGGCGTCGTCGCGTGGACCTGGTTCACGATCTACGGCGTCACGCGCAGCGTCGCCGAGCTGTGGCGCCAGCCGGACTTCGTCTGGAACGGCCTGACCGGCGGCCAGCTCTACGCGCTGCCGATGATCGTCATCGGCGCGATCGGGATTGCGTACTGCGCGACGAGGCCGGGGCCGCGCACCGAAGCCTCGCCCACGGCAGCGACGGCGCCGACGTCCTGAACGGCTCGAGCGTCGCCGAGCGCTACCGGCAGCTGCGCGCCGAGATCGACCGCGAGTGCGCGGCGTTGGGGCGGCCTAGTTCCGCCGTTACCCTGGTCGGCGTGTCGAAGAAGCAACCGGCCCAAACCGTGGCGGCGGCCATCGGCGCGGGCCTGGGGGACGTCGCCGAAAACTACCTCCAGGAGGCGCGGGCCAAGTTTCCCAGCCTGCCGCCGGTCCGCAAGCACTTTGTCGGGCACGTCCAGACCAATAAAGCCAACGCGATTGCGGCGCTCTTCGACGTCGTGCAGAGCGTCGACCGCGCCGGCGCTGCAGCCGCGCTCGGCAAGGCTGCCCGAGCTGCCGGGAAGCGGCTGCCGGTACTGCTTCAGCTCAACGTCTCGCCGTCCGAGCGGCTGGGGTGCCCGCCGGCGTCGGCTCCCGAACTCGCCGAAGTAATACGAGCCCAGGAGTCTCTGCAGCTCGAGGGCGTGATGGCGATCGGGCCGTTGGTCGAGGATCGAGCCGCCATCGCGCGCGCCTTCGAGCTCGCCGCCATGACGTTAGACCGCATTGGTGGAACTACGCTCTCAATCGGCATGTCCGGCGACTGGCGGGAGGCGCTGCGCGCCGGATCGACGATGCTGCGCATTGGGGAGGCCTTATTCGGTGAGCGTGTTCAGTAAAATCGGATCGTTCTTCTCGATCCGTGACGACGAAGAAGAGCTCTACGACGACGAGCCCGCGGCCAGCACGCGGGTCGTCCCGATCGGAAACGCACCGCGGCGCGGCGGTACGGAGGTCAGCGTCTACTCGCCTCGCGCGTATCAGGACGTCGTCGAGATCGCCGACTCGCTGCGTAACCGTCAGGTCGTGATCGTCAACCTGCAAAACGCGGATCGGGCGCTGCTGCAGCGCGTGGTCGATTTCACCTCGGGCGTAGCGTATACGATCGACGGCAAGATCCAGAAACTCGCGGAAGCGATCTATCTCGTGGTGCCGGCGGGCGTCGTCGTCAACGCCGCCGGCCTGCGCGACTCGATGATGGCTGACGGAACGCTCGATTTCATGTCGAACCGCGTATAGCGTGGCGAGGGAGACGATGGAAAAAATTACGCCGATCGACATCCAGCACAAGAGCTTCAAGCGTGCGCTTCAAGGTTACGACCGGGCGGACGTGGACGCGTTTCTGGACGAGATCATCGAGACGCTCGAAGACGAAGCGCATCATCGCGCCGCGCTGGAGGCCGAAATCGCCGATCTCAAGGAGCGGATCAGCCATTTCAAAGCGATCGAGGAGTCGCTGCAAAACACGCTGGTGCTGGCGCAGCGAACGGCCGACGAGGTCAAGGCTTCGGCTCACAAAGAGGCCGATCTGATTCGCGAGCAGGCCCGTCTGGCGGCCGAACGCGAGATCGCGAACTATAACGACGCGATCGCCGAGGCGCGCCGCGAACACCAGCGAACCATCGAGGCCGGCGAAAAAGCCAAAGGCGAGCTGCGCGGCCTGCTGATGACGCAGTTGGCGTTGCTGGAGAAGAGCCCGGCGGGCCTCAACGGCGCGGCCGCGCCGGAGGCGCCGGCGGCTTTGCCGCCCGAACCGCCCAAAGACGACACGACCCGCATCACCGTATCTTGACCGTCGCGGTCCTTCCCGGCGACGGCATCGGGCCGGAAATCAGCCATGCCGCAGTGGCGGTGCTGCGCCGCGTGCGACCGGATCTGGAGTGCGTCGAAGCGCCGGCCGGCGGCGCCGCGCTGGCGCGCGGTCTCGGTGCGCTGCCCGACCCGACCCGCGAACTCTGCGAGCGCAGCATCGCGATCCTCTTCGGCAGCGTCGGCCTTCCCGAATACGACGGTCGTCCGCTGCCGGAGCGTCCCGAATACGCGCTCTTTTTGCTGCGGCGCGATTTCGAGTTGTACGCCAACGTGCGGCCCGTCCGGGTTTTTCCCGGTCTCGAGGACGCTTCGTCGCTCAAGCCGGAACTCGTACGCGGCTTGGATCTGGTCGTGGTGCGCGAGCTGACCGGCGGCATCTACTACGGGCGCCCGAAGGAGCAGCGCACCACCGGCGGCATCGAGGAGGCCGTCGACACGATGATCTACCGCGCACCCGAAATCGAGCGCATCGCGCGGGTTGCGTTCGATCTGGCGCGGCGCCGGCGCCGGCGCCTGACCTCGGTCGACAAGCAGAACATTCTCGAAACGTCGCGCCTCTGGCGCCGCGTGGTCGACCGCGTTGCGGCCGAATATCCCGAAGTCGCCGTCGAACATCTGCTGGTCGACAATGCCGCCATGCAGCTCGTACGGCGGCCGGCCGATTTCGACGTGATCGTCACCGAGAATATGTTCGGCGACATCCTTTCCGACGAAGCCGCGATTCTGACGGGATCGATCGGGACACTCCCGAGCGCGAGCCTGGGCGTCAAAGGCGAACCGGGCCGGCCCTTCGGGCTCTACGAGCCGATCGGGGGCACCGCTCCGGACATCGCCGGCAAAGGCGTCGCCAACCCGACGGCGGCCATTCTTTCGGCGGCGATGCTGCTTCGGCTCAGCGCCGGCGACCCGGCGTCCGCGGGGCGCATCGAAGCGGCCGTCGAGCGCACTTACGCCGACGGGATTCGCACGGCGGAGCTGGCGCGCGGCGTTTCGCCGGTATCGACGCAGGCGTTCGCGGACTCGGTCATGGAGCGGCTGTAAGTGCCGATCGTCAGCGCGCCGGCGCACGTCGCGGCCGTCGGTACGTACGCTCCGCAACGCGTGCTTTCCAACGCCGATTTGGAGCGCATGGTCGAGACGTCCGACGAATGGATCCGGCAGCGCACCGGCATCGCGCGCCGGCACGTTGTAAGCGAGCGCGAGTTTACCAGCGATCTCGCGGCCGCCGCGGTCCGCGACCTGCTCGAACACGCTCCGCACATCGATCCCGCCTCGATCGATTACGTGATCGTCGGCTCGACGACGCCGGATTACGTGTATCCGAATCTGGCCTCGATGCTGCAAGACCGCTACCATTTGCCGACGACCGCCGGCGCGCTCGACATCAACGTTGCGTGCGCCGCTTTTACCTACGGCATCAATCTCGCGTGCGGTTTGATCGGCACCGGACAGATTCGGCGCGCCCTGGTGGTCGTGGCCGACGCGTTGACGCGCTCGGTCGACTATACCGATCGCTCGACCTGCGTGCTCTTCGGCGACGGCGGCGCCGCCGCGATCGTCGAGTACAGCGAGCGGCCGGCGATCTTCGGCATGACCGCCGCCGCCGACGGCAGCGGGGGAAAATTCCTCTATCGCACGGCGATGCGCGCCGAGATCAACGGCGTCGTCGACGAAACGCGGCTGCTGCATCAGGAAGGCGCGGCCGTTTACCGTTGGGTGCTCGCCAACGTGCCCGATTTCGTATTTCGCGTGCTCGAGCGGGCCGGAATGACGCTCGACGACGTCGACTGGTTCGTGCCGCATAGCGCAAATTTACGGATGATCGAAGCGCTCGCCAAACGGCTGCCGTTTCCGATGGACCGGACGCTGCTGAGCATCGAAGAGTACGGAAACACTTCGGCCGTCAGCATCCCGCTGGCGCTGGTGCCGGCGGTGCGCGACGGCCGGATCAAGCGCGGCGACCGTTTGCTGCTGGTGAGCTTCGGCGGCGGTTTGGTCAGCGCCGGCAACGTCGTGGTGTGGGGCTAACTCGAGGCTAGCTCACACCTTCACGGTCTGCGTCAAGATCGTTTTCCCGACGAAGTCGATCCAGCGCGCGTGCAGGGTTGCGTGACGGTGCGGATGGCCGGCGGTCCAGGCGTCGCGCCAGCGCGTCAGCACGTCGCGTTTCATCGCGAGAATCGTATCGTCGTCGGTGCCGATATAGGCTTGAATGTCCAGGCTGACGATCAGCGTCGCCGGGCCGGCGAAGTCGAATCCCACGATAACGCCGGAGTAGCGCTGCTTGAGGGGCGCAAGCCGTGCGAGTTCGGCAGCTTGAGCTCGTTCCTCGCGCGTCGGCGGCGGACTGCATGCCGGCATCGAGACCGCGATCAGCGCGGCGGCGGCGAGCAGCGTTCGCATGACGGCCATCACGGAGACACGCTTCGGTCACGCCGCGTCCCTATCATGCGCCCATGGACGGCATCGGGTGGGCTGCGAGTGCGATGGTCGCGGCGCGAGCGCGTCTCGACGTCGCGAGTGAGAACCTGGCCAACGTCTCGAGCGGCGCCTTCGTTCCGCTGCGAGCCCGTGCGGTCTTAACCCCGGGCGGCGTCGCGGTCTTCCGGGAACGCGTTGGGCTTCACGGTGCGTTGGAGCGAACCGGGCGCCCGTTCGATCTCGGCATCGTCGGTGCCGGCAGCTTCACGGTCGGTGCGCCCGGCGGCTCGGCGACGCAAACGCGCGACGGCCGGTTCGTGCGCGAACGCGACGGAACGCTGCGCGACCCGCGCGGGCGCATGCTGTTAGCGGCCGGCGGCGCGCCGCTGCGCGTTCCCGAAGATGCGCGTTTCGCCGAAGACGGTACCGTCTCGACGCCGCAAGGTCGTACGGTCGCACGGATCGCACTGCCGCACGGCAGCAGCCTGCACGCCGGGTTCTTGGAGAGCGGCGGCGTCGACGCCATCGCACAGATGATCGACGTGCTGGCCGCCGAGCGCGGCTTCGAGAGCGCGCAAAAGGTCGTTACCGCCATCGACGGGACGCGCGAAAAATCCGCGAGCGACGTCGCTCGCATCAGATGAGGAGACAGCCGTGGAACGTGCGCTGCTCGCAGCCGCCAGCGGAATGGCGGCGCAGCAACAAAACCTCGACACGATCGCCGACGATCTCGCGAACGCCGACGTCGCCGGCTTCAAGGGATCGATGCAGATCTTCGGCGAGTTGGCGGCGCCGGGCAGCCCGGGCGCAGGCACGGTCTCGCTGGGAACGCGCGTCCTGCTCGCGCAAGGCAAGCTCGAACGGGCTGGCGGTCCGTGCGATCTCGCCATCGACGGTCCGGGTTTCTTCACGGTGATCGACGCGAGCGGACGGCGCGCGTACACCCGCGACGGAAGCTTCGCGCGCGCCGCCGACGGCTCGCTGCGCAACGCCGCCAACCAGCGACTCGAGGGCGTAAGGATACCCGCCGGCGCGCTCTCGCTGCGGGTGCTCGAGAACGGCGTCGTCCAGGCCGCGTTCGCAAACGGCACGCGGGCGGCCGGGCGCGTTCGTCTGGCGGAGTTCGACGCACCCGACCGTTTGCGCAACGTCGGAGGAGCGCTCTTCGAAGCGACGCCCGATTCCGGTCCGGCGCGCGAGGTCGTGCCCGGCGGGAGCGACGGCCCCAAGCTGCGTTTCGGCATGCTGGAACGCTCGAACGTCTCGATCGTCGAGGCGATGATGCGGATCCTCACCGCGCAGCGCGCATACGAAGCCAACGCCAAAGGCGTTCAAGCCGCAGACGAAATGCTACGAATTGCCAACAACTTGCAGCGTGGCTAGCGGACCCGCTATGGTTTAGGAAGCCTTCGGGTCTCCTAAGGGCTTACCTCCAAATACGGGTTGGAGGAACGCGGCAAACTGAGCGTCGAGCGCGCCGCGCGCCACCGTGTTCTCGTAGATCAAGCGCGCCAGCGGCGTACGCGCAATCGGCGCGAACGATGACGTCCAGTTGTGCCATTGATGATCTTGGACGATGCCTTGCTTTCGCAGGAAGTACATGTCTTGCAATCCATCGATGGCGTTGCGTACGATGGCTGCCCCTGCAAGCGCGTGGTTTCCGTAAAGGGTACGCATATGTGGATTTGAGTCGAGGTATTCTTTTGCAACGTCGGGGTCCGTAACGATGTCCATACGCGCTTGATAGATTCGCTCGGCCATCGCAGGCTGGAGCTCAAGCGCTGTTGCGAGTTGCGCTGTATCGGCCTGGCGCTGGGCGTGCACGGATTGCGTGCGCGGGTAGACGAGCGACAGCAAACCAACGGTCATACCAGTCGCGCCGAAAACGATACCCCAATCCACGTTGGAGACTCGTTCGTGGTAGCGTGGTTTCCCTTCGGTGTCGCGGGGTTTGGGGTGAATTCACGCTTCCGGGCCATGCGATTGGTCCCGGGTGTTCCCCCTGCCAGGTCGAGAACGATGGCCGTTGCAGTCTTGTATGAACTCCTAAGGGCGTGCAGGGGTCGGGACATGTTGCGGAGCCAACAACTTGCAACGTGGACAGGTGTGCTAAGGCGAAAAAGCGCGTGAAGTGGTATACTTTCGGGAGGCCCTGGAATGGGCTGGTCACTCTGAGTAGGTTGACGGAGGAACGACAGTGAGAATTTTATTACTTTTCTACTGCTTTTCATTGACGGTGGCGCTCGCCGCGCCTGCCGTCGCCGCGG
>DATJUC010000274.1:0-40101 GCA_035502675.1 Candidatus Acidiferrales bacterium
CGCGCTGGCGATCGACGCGCGCGGCGACCGCGTCGACGCGCGGGCGCTCGCGGACGCGGCCCGGCTGACGGCGCTATCGCTGAGCGGGGCGCGACTGGAGGCCAGCGCGTCGCTGGCGCATTCCGGAATCCGCGTGCTGGAGCTGCGCGAAACGTCGCTCGACGACGCCGGCGCGCTCCTCGCCCTCGCGTCGTTGCGCGCGCTGCGCCTCGACGCCGTACCGAATCTCGGCTCGATCGAAGCGCTGCGCGGACACCCTTCGCTCGAAGCGCTCGCGCTCGAAGCGCAAACCGGACTCGACGACGTCTCGCCGGTCGCCTCGCTGCCGCGCCTCACCTCGCTGACGCTGACCGGAGCTTGGCAGCTGGAGGTTCGCGACGTCGCGTTCCTGACCGCGATGCCGCAGCTCGAACGGCTCGAGATCGACATCGGCGGCCGGCGCAAGAACGTCGAAATATACGCGCGGCGCGACGTCGCCTACCCGCGGCCGTTCTCGGATTATTCGTCGTCGGGCGCGCGGCCCGACGGTTTCTCGTTGAGGAACGTCGACGGCGGCAACGGCGCCTGAATGTGACGGAAGGTGCGCGGCGTCATCGTGAAGTCAAAACTGTCGATGATACTGTTCGCGCGCGTGTCGGTGTACCCGGCCGAGGTCGGACCCAAGGGCGGCAGACCGAACGTCTCCTCGACGAACTTCAAAATGCTGCCGAACTCGTACTGCGTGTGCGACACGGTATGGGGTTTGACGTAGGGAGAGATGACGATGCACGGGACACGTATCGCCAGACCGCGATAATCGATCTGCGGCGGCGGAACGTTGTCGTACCACCCGCCCCAGTCGTCCCAAACGACGAAGATCGCAGTGCTTTTCCAGAACTTGCTTTGACCGACGGCGTTGACGACGGCGGCGACCCAAGACGGACCTTGGCTTCCGCCGCCGGCGTGGTCCGAATACAACCAATCGGGAACCACCCACGTCACGCCGGCGAGCTTACCGGCGGCCACGTCGGTGAGAAACTGCGGCGACGGCGAGATGACGTTGGCCCAGTCGGGGCCGTACCGAACGTCTTTGATGCCGTCGAACTCGGACCACAACCCGTTCGAACTCAGCTGCGGCGCGTAATAGCGCCACGAAACGTGGGCGCCGTCGAGCGTGTCGGCCATCGTGGCGAACTGCGTCAGACACGGGAACGGCCCGTCCCATTCGGTGTGCAGCGCCGTGTTCAACGTCTCGGTATTGGTGCCGGGAGCCGCGTCGCACCCCCAAATATTGCCGGGGGGCTGATTGATTAGCGATGCGGTCGGGGTGAGCGACGCGGTGCCCGCGATGAGCGACAGGTGTCCGGTGTAACTGGCTCCCCAAATCGGCGGGAACATGTGGTCGGCCAGCGTGTACTCTTCGGCCATTCTCCAGTACGGCCTGATGTAGTGGTGCTCGACGTAACTGTACGGATACGTTCCCGCAGTTTTGGACTGCGCGGTGCAGGTGAGGTCGAAGCCGTCCATTTTTCCGCCGTCGTAGTCGCCGATCGCGTTGACGTAGTCGTGGCAGATGTCGATCGCGCCGAGCGTCGTCGGCTGCAGCGCAATGGTTTGTCCGTTGGACATCGTGCCGCTGGTCGGAGCGTCGGCGTTCGGAAAGCCGGCGAACAGATTATCGAAGCTGCGGTTTTCTTGAATGACGATCACGACGTGACGGATCGGCGAGGAGAACTTTCGTCTCGCCTGCATGGCGACGGGCGGAAGCGATCCGAGGCTGCCGGAAGCGCCGGTCCCCAAACCGTTCGGCGAGCAGCCGGCCGGCGCCGATGCGACCAATGCCACCATGCAAGCGAACGCGGCTTTCATTGCGTACGGCCCCCTCGTGCTTTCGCGCACCGGAATGATTCGTCAATTTTAGTGAACTCCGGCCCGGAAACGCAGGCGCCGGAAGTCCCCAGGAAACGCCGGCTTCAAGCAAGTCGGCTACGGAACTGCGAGCGGCGGAAGTCCCATCTCGCTTGTTCTACGGCCGAGCGGCGATCACGTGTGCAGCACCTTCACGGAGCCGCCCGTGCACAAACGGCCGGCATACTTGTCGTCGGTCACGACGAACGGCTGAGCTCGGGAATTGGCGGCCGAGTACGGCGGGGTGTAGAGGGTGACGCCCTCGGGCAGACGCGCGGCGGCTCCGGCCGCGACGGCGCGGTCGACGGCGGCTGGGTCCAACCCTCCGCCCGGGCCGGACAGCGGCCGGCAGTCCAAGGCGATGACCACCGGCGCGGTCGTCACCAGTTCCGTGGTCGAAGCTTCGACCATCGTATCGTCCGGGAGCTTTCCTCGATATCCGGGGGCCACGTGGGAGGGCGAAGGCCCGTTCGCGCAGGCCGCCAGCAGCAGCAGCGCTCCGGCGGGGGCGATCGAACGTCGGATCCGGGCCCAGGTCATGGCTGCGCCCTTACGACGGCCGGGGAGGTCAGCCCCTCAGACGGCGGGAAGCAAGTCCTCGAACCGGGCAGGCTCGCTCGTTAAGCTGGGCCACCGGGGATACGTTTTTAAGATTTTTGGTCGGGCCGAGCGTCGCGAACAGCGCGTCGCCCGCGTGTGGACGATCCCGGGTTCGAGGTACCCGCCGGGTCGTAGCCGCGGATGCAGCGCAACGGCACCGGTGCCGGCCGCGAACGATTCGAGGAAAATTTGCCGAGCGAGATTTTGATCTCGAGCGACCCCTGGGAAAACCGGGTCGCCATACTCGAGGACGGCGACCTCGCCGAACTCTACATCGAGCGCGAAGAGAAGGTCATCGGCTCGATCTACAAAGGAAAGGTTCAAAACGTGCTCCCAGGCATGGGAGCCGCCTTCGTCGACATCGGGTTGGGCCGCAACGCCTTTCTCTACGTCGACGACATCAACAAACAGCCGCTCAACATCGGCGACGTCGAGATCACGCAGGGTCATAGCGGCTTCACGATCACCGAGAAGGTCAAGCGCGGCGACGACATTCTGGTTCAGATCGTCAAGGAGCCGCGGGGCCTCAAAGGCGCCCGCATCTCGACCAACATCTCGCTGCCCGGCCGCTATCTGATCTTGATGCCGACCGGGCGCTATTCGGGCGTGTCGCGCAAGATCGAGTCGGAGCAGGAACGCAATCGGCTCAAAGCCGTGATGAAGCGCATCCGCCCCGAGGGTATGGCGACCGTCGTCCGCACCGCCGCCAACGGGGTCAGCGAAGCCGAACTCATTGCCGATCTCGGCGTCCTGATTCGCATGTGGCACGGCATCTTGGAGACCTACAAACGCGCCGCGTCGCCGTCGCTGCTGCACAAAGACATGAATCTGGTCTACAAGGCGGCGCGCGACTTCATCACGCCCGACGTCGAGCGGGTTTTGATCGACGACGAGGAGGAGTACCGCAAGGTTCGCGACTTCCTGCAGCTGCTGGGTCCGCAGTACCTCTCCCGCGTCGAATACTATAACTCGGGGCGATCGCTCTTCGAGGACTACAAGATTAACGACGAGCTGCAGAAGCTCATGAAGCCGAAGATCAACTTGCCTTCGGGCGGCTCGATCGTGATCGAATCGACCGAAGCGCTGACCGTCATCGACGTCAACTCCGGAAAATTTACGGGCGGACGGAATCTCGAAGACACGATCCTCAAGACGAACCTGGAAGCCGCGCAAGAGGTGGCGCGACAGGTTCGCCTGCGCGACATCGGCGGCATCATCGTCGTCGACTTCATCGACATGTCGTCGGAAAACTCGCGCAACCGCGTGATCAAGACGCTGGAAGAAGGGTTGCGCCGCGATCGCACGCGTGCGACGATCCAGTCGTTCTCGAATCTCGGGTTGCTGGAGTTCACCCGCAAGCGCGTCGGCAAGGATCTGGGCGCGCAGCTGCGCGGTGCGTGCCCGACGTGCAGCGGGATGGGCAGCGTGATGTCGTCGCAGTCGGTGGCCATCGAGGCATTCCGTCACATTCGCAAAGAGGGCTCCAACGGACGGCCGGGCGAGGTGCTGGCGCACGTCGCGCCGACGGTGGCAGCGCAGATGGAGTTCTGGTACGAGGAAGAGTGCGAAGAGCTGGCCCGCGAGCTCGAGCGTCACATCCACGTTCGGGTCGATCCGATGCTGCATCCGGAAAAGATGCGCGTCGACATCGTGCCGTCGATCAAGGATGCCAAAGAGCACGCCGTGCGCGTGGGCGACGAGCACGACGTCGAGCTGCTGCCGGGTCGTCTGCCCAACGCGACGTCGGCCGCGGCGGTCGTCGAAGGACGCTTGGTCGAAGTCGAAAGCGCCGCCAACAACGCGGGGAACTTCGCACGCATTCGCATACTCGACGTCGACGACGACGAGGATTACGTGCTGGCCGAGCTGGTTACCGCGGGCGTGCCGGCTGCCGCCAAGAAGAAGCGCCGCCGCGGCCGCGGCCGCAAGGCGGAGCTGACGCCGACCGAGCAGGCCAAGCAGTTGCGCGAGCTGGCCGAAGAGGCCGCGCGTCAGGCCCAGGCCCGCCCCCCGATCGGCATTACCACCGTCACCGAAGAGGAAGAAGCGCAGGACAAAGCGCTGGCCGCCGAGCGGCGCGCCGAAGAACAAGCCGACGCGATCATCATCGGCGAGTCCGAAACCGAGCGCGAGGGCGAAGGCGAGGGCGGCCGCCGCAAACGCCGGCGCCGCCGGCGCGGACGCGGACGCGGTCTCGTTCACGCCGCCGCCGAGACTGCGGCCGGCGAGGAGCCGGCGGTGGAGGAGGCGCAGCCCGGACCGGCGTTCGTCCCGGGCGTTCCGGGCGCCGAAGGTGAGGGTCAGCGGCGGCACCGCCGCCGGCGCCGCCGTCGTCGCGGACGCGGCGGGGCCGGGCCGGAGATGGCTGCGGCCGAACCGCTGACCGGTTCGCTTCCGGGGAGCCCGACGGTTCCCGACCGGCACATCTTCCGGGTCGGTTCCGATGGTTCGGCCAGCGCGACCGGGACCACCGCGCCGCGCGAGCCGTCGCGGGCGATCGCGCCGGTACGTCCAGCCAAACCGCCGGCGACCGAGCCGCCGCCGCCGAGTCTCACGGTTCGAGAAGAACAGCCCAAGAAAACCAAGCCCGCACGGCGTCGCCGCGCCGCCGTCAACGGCGTCGCCGGCCAGTTGGAAGGCACCGCCATTCCGGCGCTTCCGTCGGCCGGGCCGGCCGCAAAGCCGCGGCGCGCGCCGTCGCGCAAGGCGGCCGGGGCGGCCGAGAGCAGCGCGTCCGTGCCCACCCGGCGCCCGCGCAAGAAAGTCGAGCCGGAGTCGTCTGCCGCCAAACCGGCCGCCGGCAAGGCGCGCGCCAAGAAAACGGCGGCGCAGGAAGCGCCCGGCATCGACGGCGCCGTCAAAAAGCCGGCGGCGCGCAAGAAAAAAGCCGCCGCGGCATCGGGGACCAGGAAGAAGGCTTGAGTCGCGTGGCCGTCTTCGTCGACTACGACGGGACGATCACCGATCGCGACACGTTCGACGTGCTGATGCACGTTTGCGCGGGGCCGCGGCAATGGGAGCGCATCGAGTCTTCGCTCTCCGACGGAACGATGACGCTGCGCGAAGCCTTGCAGCTGCAGGCTTCGCAGGTTTGCCTCTCGCTCGAGGAAGCCGAGACTGCGATCGCGCGGCACGCGCGCATCGAGCCGAGCTTCGCAGGCTTCGTGCGAGCCTGCGACGCGCACGGTGCGAAGCTGGTCGTTCTCTCGGGCGGGATCGGCACGCTGATCGGGCGCGCGTTTGCGCGCGCCGGGCTGAAGTTGGAGGTACGCGCCAACGATGCCGAGATCTCGGTGCGCGGTTGGCGAATGACGTTTCGCGACGATTCGCGGCACGGGCACGACAAAGCGCTCGCGATCGAAGAAGCGCGGGCGCGGGGCTTGCGGACCGTCTACGTCGGCGACGGCATCTCCGATTACGAGGGCGCCGTCGCTGCCGACGTGCGATTCGCCAAGCGCGGCCGTTCGCTCGAACGGCACCTGCGGGACCGGGGCGTCCCGTTCACGGTCTTCTCCGAGTTCGACGAGGTGAGCGCGGCGCTCTGGAACGGCGCGTAGACGGCGGTGTTCGTCGCGCTGCCGCTGCTCGCACTGCTGCTCGTCGTCGCCGAATCGCTGGGGCTGCTTTCCTCGCGAACGCCGACGGCGCCGAAATGGCCCGCGCCGGCCTGGATCTTCGTCGCGATCGCGGCGTACGCCGTCGAGCTGGCGGCGGTCGGGTATGCGGCGCATCACCAACTGCCGGCGCCGCCGTGGGAGACGGCGATGCCGCTGCGGGTGGTCGACGATCGCGGTGCGCGGACGGCGCACGCGGACGTCCTGACGGCGATCGTCATCGCGCTCGGCGCGCTGCAGGCCTACGCGCTGCTCGGGCTATACCGTGCGGATCCGTCGCGGCGATCGATCGCGTTCGGCTTTGCGGTGGTCGCAACGCTCTCGATGCTCGCGCCGGCGATGACCAGCGCCGACGCGTACTCTAACGTCGGATACGCGCTGCTGGGAGACCGCGCGTACGCGCCGCCGGCATCGCTGTTTGCGCCGCCGTTCGACACGATCGAGCGTTGGTGGGGCGTACCGATGGTCGCCGCGCCGTACGGTCCGCTATGGCTGCGCGTCGCCGCCCTCGCCACGTCGCCCGTTCCGACGCTGCTCGGCAAGATCGTCGCTTTGCGCTGCGTCGGCGCGGCGTCCTTCGGCGCGGCGGTGCTGCTGATGGCGGCGCTCGGAATGCCGCGCCGGCTGCTGGCGGCCGCCGCGCTCAACCCGGCGCTCGCGTTCCAATGGATCGTCAACGCGCATAACGACGCGCTTGCGGTGGCGCTGGCGTTCGCCGCGGCGTTCTTCGCGCGCCGGAACGCATGGCTCGCGATCGCATTCGTAGCGGCGGCGGCCTTGATAAAGTTGCCTTTCGCCGTCGTCGCGTTGCCGGTGCTCGCGGCGATTCGATCGCAGCGCGTGCGATGGATCGGCGCCGCATCGGCGATCGCGGCTGCGGCGGCGCTTTCGTGGTTGGCCGGCGGCCGCGCGTACGCGAGCGCGCTCGTCGCGCACGCGATACCGGTGCCGCACGACCTGCCGACCGTGACCGCCGCATTGGTCGCGGTCGCGCTCTGCGTGCTGGCGCTGTGCGGCGGCCGGCGCTTGCGGAGCGCGGCGTGGACGATGCCGTGTATCGGAGGGATCCCGTTCGCCTGGTATTTCACTTGGGGACTTCCGTACGCGTTGACGCGGCGGCGGGTCGCCGGCTACGTGCTGGTCGCGCTTCCGCTCGTCTCGGCGGTCTCCGACACCGCGTTCGCGCGGCCGTGGGTTTCGCTGGCGGTGTTGCCGGTGCTCGCGCTGCTGTGCGTCGGGGGACCTCGCCGCTCGTAACGCCAACCCTCTGACGGCAGCAAGGGATGACGATCTTTCTGCCTTTCTACGTCGCGGCGCTGGCGTTGCTCGTCTTGGAGCTGCGCGGCGTTCGCATCGGCCGCGTATGGCCCGTTCCGCGCGGGCCCGCGCTCGTCTGGATCTTCTTGCTGCTGGCCGCGTACGCCGTGCACCTCGCCATCGTCTGGTACGCCGCGACCGCGGTCAACACTCCGATTGCGTGGCCGGCCGTTGCGCCCATCGGCGTTGCCAGCGCCGACGTCCGCCATCCGAACCTCGTCTCGGCCGCGCTGCTGGCGATCGGAGCGCTGGAAAGCTTCGCGCTGCTCGGACTCTACCGCGCTAAGCCGTTTCCGGTCCTGGCCGCGCTGGGAGCCGCGGTCCTGATCGCGGCGTCGCTGGCGGCGCCGGCCTTCGAGAGCCCGGATGCGTACGCGTACGTCGGCGACGCGTTGCTCGGCGCGCACGCATACTCCCCGCCCAACGACAACTTCGCCGGCGAATTCGTCACGATCAACCGGTTCTTTCCGTCGCCGATGTTGCCGGCGCCGTACGGTCCGCTGTGGCTGGCGGTCGCGACGATTGCCACCGCGCCGTTCGGCGGCTTGTTCGGCAAACTCTTGGCGTTGCGGCTGCTGGGAGCCGCGGCCTTCGCCGCGCTGCTGGCCGGCCTGCGCGCCTTCGGCGTGGGTCCGCGCGCGCTTGCGGTCCTGGCGCTCAATCCGGCGCTGGCGGCGCAATACGTGTGCGACGCGCACAACGACCTGCTCGCACTCGCGCTGGTCGTGGCGGCGGCGGCGGCGATACGCCGCACGTCGGTCGTCGCAGGCACGGGTTTGGCCGCGGCGGCTGGGCTGGTGAAGCTGCCGTTCGTGGTCGTCGCGCTGCCGGTCTTTGCGAGCGTGCGCTCGCGCGCGGCGCGGTACGCCTGTGCGGCTGCCGCCGCGGGGATCGCATCGCTGCTGTCGTGGTGGACCGGCGGCGCCGCGTACGCGCACGGATTGGCGGTGCACGTTCCGCTGTCGCGCGGAGCGCTGGCGCTCAACCTGGCGGTCGCCCTGACGGCGCTGTTGCTGCTTTTGCTCGCACTTGCCGGCGCACGGCGATGGCGCGCCGGAGTTTGGCCGATCGCGATGATGAGTTCGTACGTTGCGACGTGGTATTTGCCGTACGGAATCGCGTACGCGCTGGCGCGCCGGCGAATTCTCGCCTATCTCGCGATCGCGTTGCCGTTGGCGTGCGCGCTGGTCGACGCGAAGTTCGCGCGCTGGTGGACCGTCGCGATCGTTTTGCCGCTGGTCGTCGCGGCCTGCGCCTTTCCGGCGAGGGGTGCTTGCGCGGCGAACGGGGTGCGAGCCGCGTGAGCTCGATTCTTTGGATCTTCGCGATCTTCGATGCCGGGGCGCTGCTGGTGTTGGCAGCGGAGCTGCTGCCGGCTCGACCCTCGCGCGCGCGAAACCCCGGCGGCGCCCGGCGCGACGCGGACGTGTGGGTCGCGATCGTGGTCGTGAGTTATGCCGTGCAGCTGGCGTTGACGGCGTACGCCGCCTACGCGCAACCGGGCGTTCCGGTCCGAGCCCGCGTCTTTCCCCTGCCGTTGGCGGGACCCGTCCCCGCGCACCGGGATGCGGTCGTCGCGGCGATGCTGGTTCTGGCGGCGGTCCAGAGCTACGCGCTGCTGTGCGTCTATCGCGGTAACGCGTCGCGGCGGGCGGTCGTGGCCGGCGCAGCGTCGTTGCTCGCGCTCTCGTTCGCGTCGCCGGCGATGATCTCGGCGGACGCGTACGCGTACGCCGGCGACGCGTTGCTCGGGCGGCTTGCCTACGCGCCGCCGGCAGTTCCGTTTTCCCTCGCGTTCGCGGCGATCGATCGTTGGTGGCATCCGTTGCCGCCGACGCCGTACGGCCCGCTGTGGCTGGGCGTCGCATGGTTTGCGACCGCGGCGCTTCCGACGCTGACCGGAAAGCTGCTGGCGCTGCGCGCGCTCGGCGGGGTGGCGTACGTCGCGACCGCGTTGCTGCTGCGCGCGCTGGGGCTGCCTTGGCGCACGGTCGCGATCGCTGCGGTCAATCCCGGCTTGGCCTACGAATACGTCGGCAGCGCGCACAACGACTTGACCGGCATCGTACCGATCGTGGCCGCGGCGCTCTACGCGCGCCGCGCTCCGATCGTCGCGGCGCTCCTGCTGCTTGCGGGGGCGCTGGTAAAACTGCCGTTTGCGATCTTCGGCTGGCCGGTGCTAGCCGGGGTCCGCGACCGCCGTCTGCGCGCGACGCTGCTCGTCGCGGTCCCGGTGGCGGCCGTCGCGCTGACGTTTGCCGCCGGCGGAAGCGGCTTCGCCCAGGCGATGGTGCCGCACCTGACCTCCTCGCCGCTCATGCGCGTGCTCACCGGAGCCGTCGGCGCGATCGTCACCATCGCGATGGCGATCGCCGCCTTCGGAGGACGGCGGTTGCGCTCGACGGTGCTGCTCGCGCCGCTGGCGCCCGCTTACACCTGCGCTTGGTATTTCGCTTGGGGACTTCCGTATGCGATCGCACGGCGGCGCGTGCTCGGCTACCTGCTGATCGCGTTTCCGCTGGCGGCGATTTTGCTGGAGGTCAAGTTCATGACGCCGTGGACGCTGTTCGGGATCGTGCCCGCCGTCGCGGCCTGGCAGATTCTCGCGATGCGGACGCGGCAGGCCCCGAGTTGATGCTGCGGCCGGACGGGCTCCGCCGTGCGCTGTTGTGGGGAATCGTCGGGATTGCGATCGCGGTGCGGCTGCCGTCGCTGCTGCACGACGGTCTTTGGCGCGACGAGGCGTACGTGTACGTCGATTTGATCGCTCCGACGCTGCACGAGTTCTTGCATCGCGTCGCCGAAACCGAATGGCACCCTCCGCTCTTCTTTCTGATCGAATACGCCTGGGTGAAGCTGGCCGGCATCGGAACGATGCAGCTTTCGATCTTGCCGTTCGCGATCGCGATCGCGACGGTTCCGGTGACCTATCTTCTCGGACGCGACGCCGATTCGCCCGCGGCCGGCGTACTGGCGGCTGCGATCTATGCGCTGGCACCGGTGGCGGTGGTTTACTCCGACGAGTACGTCTACCCGTTTGCCGCCTTCGCGTTCGCGTTGCTCGCGTGGGCCGTGGTGCGCGCCCGGCGCGAACCGATGACCCTTTCGCGCTGGGCCGGCGTCGCCGCCGCGTCGGCGCTCGCCACCTACGCCCATTACACGGCGCTGTTCTACGTTCCGATGCTGATGGCGTGGTCGTTTTTTTCGGGGCGCTCGCTGCGCGAACGCATCGCGCTGGCGGCCGCGCTCGCAGCCGGAGCGGCGACGTTCGCGGCGTGGCTTGCAGTCTTCTTGCACCAGCGCGCGATCGGATTGCCGTACGAAGGCGGCAGTTCGGCGGGTGCCAAGATCTCGTTTTTCGTCGCGACGGCGCTCGAGTACGTCCCGGCGCGGCCGGCCGTACTCCAGCTGTGGGCGGCGGTCGCGTTGGCGGCGGCGGCGGCAATCGTCGCCCGAGCGCGGAACGCTTCCGCGGCCGGCGTCGCGCTGGGTGCGTTTTTCGTGGTTTCGACGGCGATTGCGTGCGCCGACGATTTGCTCGCAATCCGATACGTCGCACCGCTCTATCCGCTGCTGTGCGTCTTCTTTGCTTCGATGTTGGTGCGCGCCGCGGCGGCGATCTCGCGGGCATCGCCGGCGGCGGTACGGTTCGCGCTGGGGGCGGTTGCGGCGGCGGCGTGCGCGCTCGTCGCGGCCGGTGACGTTGCGTTCGCGCTGCAGAACCCGAGCGTGCCGAAGTCGGGATTTCGGACCTTAGCCCGCAGCCGAGGGTTCGATCGAGACACGCTGTACGTCGTCGCGCCGGACTACATGGCCTCGACGTTCGCGTTCTACGCGCGGGGGAGCGGTGCAGCCCTGCGCGGATTCGTGCGCTACGACCATCCGGAAGTCTTCCGCTTGGAGAACTACGCGCGGGACTGGAACCGCCCGGACGCGGTCGCACGGGCGCTGTCAGCGATCGCCGCCGACGTCCGGGGCAAACGCTGCCTCGCGTACGCGATCGACGGATTTGCCCGCGATCAGGCACGGGTGCCGTACGGCAAGTCGTGGCAGCTCCTGGCGGCCCTGCGCGAGCGCTATCCGCTGGCGGGTCGCGCGATCTATCCCGGGCGTTACGAGCCCGTCGAGGTCTACCGCTTCGCGACGGCGCCCGTCTCTGGCGCGGCGGCCGCCATTTGCCGATGACCTAGGGGTACGATGAAAGCCGACCCGGTGCGCCGTCTGAACGCGCTCGGTATCGACGCGGGCGACCTCGACCGCGCCGATTGCCGCGGCATGCGCGTTGGGATTTTGGTCGTCGCCTACAACGCCGTCGGGACGCTGGTCTCGGTCCTGAACCGTATTCCCAAGCGCGTGTGGCAGAACATCGAGGAGGTCGCGGTCTTCGACGACGCCAGCGGCGACTCGACCTACGAGCTTGCGGTCGGCTATAAGACGCTGGCCGATCAGTACAAGCTGCAAATCGTTCGCAACCGCGCCAATCTCGGTTACGGCGGCAATCAGAAGGCCGGCTACCGCTACTTCATGGATAAGGGTTTCGACGCCGTCGTGCTGCTGCACGGCGACGGCCAGTACGCGCCGGAGATCCTGCATCACCTCTACGGCAAAATCGTCGCCGGCGAAGCCGACGCGGTGCTGGGTTCGCGCATGACGAGCCGCTACGGCACGCCGCTCGGCGGCGGCATGCCGCTGTACAAATACGTCGGCAACCGCATCCTTTCCGAGTTCGAGAATCGCGCGCTGGGCATGCAGTTGAGCGAGTTCCACAGCGGCTATCGAGCGTACAGCCTGCGCGCCTTGCGCAACGTTGCGCTCGACAAGATGACCGACGACTTCCACTTCGACACCGAGATCATCGTCAAGCTGCACCACCAGGGATTCAGGATCGCCGAGGTCCCCATCCCGACCTATTACGGCGACGAGATCTGCTACGTCAACGGCATGAAGTACGCGTACGACGTGGTGAGGGCGGTGCGAAGGTATCGCTCGACGGTTCGCTCGGCCCGCTGCTACCCCGAATTCGAAGAGTACTTCGTGCGCTATCCGGTCAAGGAAGCGAAGTACTCGAGTCATTCGATCGTTCAGCGATTGGTCGGCTCGAACCAAGACGTGCTCGATCTCGGCTGCGGCGAAGGCTACTTTGCGGAGTCGCTGCGGCGCGACGGCAACCGCGTGAGCGGTATCGACGTGATCCCGGTTCCGCGGCGCCGCGAGGCGTTCGCGGCCTATTGCTGTGCGAACCTGAACCACGGCGTGCTGCCGGCCGCCAAGACGCTGAGCACGGGGCGCTACGACGCCGTCCTGGCTATGGACGTCCTGCAGCGGTTGCCGCATCCGGAGAACGTCTTGCGCGACGCCGCCACGCTTCTGAAGGAGAACGGCCGGGTGGTGATCGCTCTCGCTAACGTCGCCAACGTCACGGTGCGCGCCGCGCTGGCATTCGGCCGGTTCGATTACACGCAGCGCGGAATCCTGGACCGCAATCACCTGCGGTTTTACACGCGAAAAACGGCGCGCGACCTTCTCGAACGGTGCGGCTACGAGATCTGCAGCGAGCGCGCTTCGGTGATGCCGCTCGAGATGGTGCTGGACGTCGCGCCGCGTCATCCTGCGATGCGCGCCTTGCATACGGTGCTCGGATGGTGCACCAACCTGCTGCCGGGCTTGCTGGGATATCAGTGGATCCTCGTCGCTCGCCCGAAACGAACGCCCGAAACGTCCTAAGAGCCGTCTTCTGATCTCCGCGATCGTTCTGATTCCGTACGCGGTCGCGCTCGCGCTGTTGGCGGCCGAGGCGTCGGGCCGGCTGCGAACGCGGATTCCGCCGCTGCCGCGCGGGCGGCCCGAAATCTGGATCGCGGCGATCGTCGCAACCTACGCGGCCCAGCTCGCTATGGTCTGGTACGGCGCCACGCACGGTGCCGCGTACGCCCCGTGGCGCGCGGCCATGCCGTTTCCCGTCATGGATCTCGGTGCGGCCCATGCCGGTGCGTTGGCCTTCGGGTTTTTGGTCTGCGGCGGAGTTCAAACGATCGCTCTGGTGGCGATCTATCGCGCGACGCCCGCACGCGCGGCCGTGGCGATCGGAAGCGTGTCGTTGCTGGTGCTGTCGATGGCCGCGCCGGCCTTGGCGAGCGCCGACCTCTACTCCAACGCCGGCTACGGAATGCTTGGCGCGGCCGCCTATGCGCCGCCCGCGCACGCGTTCGCGCATAGCGAGTTCTCGTGGATCGAGCTGTGGTGGGGGACGCCGATGGTGCCGTCGCCGTACGGGCCGCTCTGGAACGCCGTCGACGCCGCGCTGCTGGCGCCCGTTCCGACGCTCGTCGGCAAGATGCTGGTCTTGCGCGCTTTCTGCGCGCTCGCGCTCGCAGTGCTGACCGCGGCGATGTGGCGCTTCGGGTTGCCGGCGCGCGTGCTGGCGGTAACGCTGCTCAATCCGGCGCTGTTCATGCAGTTCGTCGCCAACGCGCATAACGACGCCGTCATCGTCGCCGTGGTGGCGCTCGGCGCGGTCGCCGCACGGCGCCGGCCGATTCTCGCCGCCTCAGCGATCGTTGCGGCCGGATTGCTGAAGCTGCCCTACGTACTGCTGGGATTGCCGATCCTGGCGGCCGTGCGCGCCGGTACTTTCCGGTTCTCGCTAGCCGCGCTGGCGATCGCGTGCGTGCTGGCGGTGTCGTGGGGATGGGGCGGCGCCGCCTATATCGAGGCGCTCGTTTTTCACGCGCGCCACGCGCCGGGCGGCTTTTTTGCTTGGCACGTTGTGGCCGGGGCGGTCGCCGCGGCGCTGGTACTGGGCGCCCTGGCCGGACTGCGGAGGCCGCGCACCGCGGTGTGGCTCGTGCCGCCGTTAGGCGCGCTCTATCCGGCCTTTCTCTATCCTTGGTATCTCGCGTGGGCGCTTCCCTACGCGCTCGGGCGGCGGCGCGTTCTCGCCTACCTGCTGGTGTGGCTTCCGACGGCGAGCGTCCTGGTGAACCAAGATTTGGTTCAAGTCTGGACGCTCGTTGCGGTATTTCCGTCGATCCTGCTGGCGGCGTTACTTCCGCCGCCGGCGCGGCTTAGATCTCCCCGCCGTTCTCTTCGCTGAGGTGCGCGAGCCGGTCGTCCAAGAACTGGATGGCTCGCTGGAGCTGATCGTCCTTGGCGGGGATTCCGTACTGCGGATGGTGGTTCTCCGCCACGACGATGTCCGGCGTGATGCCGAGGTGATTGATGTCGCGGTTATGCGGCGTCAGGTAGCGGGCCGTCGTGATCTTGATGGCCGAGCCGTCGCGCATCGGCATGATCGTCTGGACCACGCCTTTGCCGAAAGTCTTGGTTCCCATGATCGTGCCGACGCCGTCGTCCTGAATGGCTCCCGAGGTGATCTCGGACGCCGAGGCGGTGTAGCCGTTCACCAGGACGACCAGCGGCATCGGAGCGATCGCGGTGTTGTCGGCATCCAGCGTCGTAATGTTCGACGAGCGCTGTTCGACCGAGACGATCGGTCCGCTGGGAATGAACTTCGAGCTGACCGCGACCGCGGCGTCGAGGTAGCCGCCGCCGTTGTCGCGCAGATCGAGCACGATCGCGCGCGCACCCTGCTGCTGCAGACGATCGAGTGCGGCGTCGAGTTCGGCGCCGGTGTCGCGTCCGAAGACGGTGAGTTCGACGTACCCGATCTTTCCGGGCAGCATCTTTTCGTAGACGCTCAGCTGGTGGATCTTGGCACGCACGATGCTGACCGCGGACGGCAGCACGGAACCGTCGCGCTCGATCGTCAGCGAGACCGGCGTACCCTCTTTCCCGCGCAGCTTCGAGCTGGCTTGCTGGACGGTCATGCCTTTGGTCGAGACGCCGTCGATGGCCGTGATGAGATCGTCCTGCTGGATGCCGGCTTTGTCGGCCGGACCGTCGGGGATGACGTTTTCGACGATGATATATTTCGTCGCGTCGTCGGATTGGATGACGATGCCGGTGCCGCCGAAGTCGCCGCCGTCCAGGTCCTGATTGAGGCTGGCGAACTCCTTGGGCGTCATGAAGACGGTGTAGCGGTCGTTGACCGAGCGCATGATTCCGTCGAGCGCGATGTAGCTCAGCTCGTGAGCGCTGAACTTACCTTTCGCTTCGGCCGCCGCCTGGTCGACGTCGCGGTCGATCGCTTTGACGTTGGCGCCCGGCAGATCGCTGGAATGCGTCTGCGGCAGCGCGGCGTTTTTGACGCCGGCCGTCCGCAGCGCGAACAGCAGCTGCTGGCGGACCGAATCGAGCACGGCCTGCGTGTTCACCTTCTTGTAGAACTCGCTGGTCAGCTCGTCGTAGCTGAACGCGATCTCGGATGCGTCCGTCCCCGAGATGGCCGGCGTGGCCGCCGACGCGGCGGGGAACTGGAGCAGCGCGACTGCGAAGGCGGCGGCGACGAGAGTCGATACGAAACGTTTCATTCTATCCATTTCAGCGAGTTGCGGTTGAGGCGGTAAGCGACCGCAGGCGAGCCTTTGCGGCGGCGAGCTGTTTGTCGGCGGGCGTGTCGATGATCGACGGATCGGGATCCTGGTTGACGACGATATCCGGTTCGATGCCTTTGTGCTGGATGTCGCGTCCCGCCGGCGTCACATAGCGCGCCGTCGTTATCTTTAACGCTCCGTCGCCCGGAAGCGTCGCACCCGCCAGCGGCGAGCCGGCCAGCGGGTAGATGCTCTGAACGACGCCCTTTCCGAAGGTGCGGGTGCCGATCAGGGTGGCGAGGTGGTAGTCTTGGAGCGCGCCCGAGGTGATCTCGGAGGCGCTCGCGGTGTACTTGTTCACCAAAATGACGAGCGGACGCAGGCCTGGGATCGCGGTTCCGAGCGCGTCGTCGGTCGTACGGGAACCGTCCCGCCGAATCGTCGAGACGATCGTCCCTTGCGGGATGAACAGGCTGGAAATCTGCACCGCCGCGTCGAGCAGTCCGCCGCCGTTGTCGCGAAGGTCGAGGATGTACCCTTTGGCGCCCTTGGCTTGACCTTCGAGCAGCGCCTTGCGGACCTCGTCGCCGGAGGTCGTGCCGAAATCCGAAAGCCGGATGTAGTCGAAGCCGTTCTCCATCTTCTGGCGTACTGTCGGAACGTGGATCACTTCACGAACGATGTCGTAGGTGCGCTCGTGACTGGCCGAGCCGTTGTACGGGTGCGTCGTAAGGCGCACGGTCGTGCCCGCCACGCCGCGAATCATCTGCTCGACGCGATCGAGCGGCACGCTGCGCACGCTCTTGCCGCCGACGGTGTCCACGACTTCGCCGGGTTTCATTCCCGCGCGCGCCGCCGGCATGTCCTGGATCGGCTGAACCACGATGCGCCCGTCTCGCAGCTGATAAATGTAGACGCCGATGCCGCCGAAGTTGCCGCCGTCGAGCGTTTCGTTGAGTCCTTGGATCTCGCGCGGCGAGAGGTACACGGTGTACGGATCTTTCACCGAATCCATGATGCCGCGCAGGGCGGCTTCGGTGAGGTCCGAGCTGCCTTGCGAGCCGAGGCGCGATCCGTAATGCGACTGGGCGAACGCGAGGAGGTCGGCCGCGCGCGCGGCGTCTTGGTTGACGTCGCCGTTCGCGGACTCCGCCGGAAGGCTCGGGTTGGAGATTTTCTTAGCGCGCAAGTAGTCGCGCAGCGTCGTCGCTTCGCCGGAGATCGGCGTCTGCGGCTCGACCGGCATGTAGTAAGCGACCTCGAGGCGGCGCAACGCGACGCCCGCCAGTTGCGGGCCGCTGGGTTGATTCGTTCCGAAGAGATCGCCGACGTCGCCGGTGGTTGCGACGTCGATGCCGGATTGACCGGCGAGTACGCCCGAACGGTAGCCCACGAGCAACGCTGCGGCAGCGGCGACGGTGACGACGATAAGCGCCGCAAGCAGCGCGCGAACTCGAACTGGCATGGCTCCTCTTAGTACTGCGGAAAGCCCGACGGAGGTTTCTTCCCCGAGACCTTACTCGCTAAGTCTTAATGGAGACGGGGAGCCGGGTCAACCGGTTTTCCGTTGATACGGACCTCGAAGTGAAGGTGCGGGCCGGTCGATTGGCCGGTCGTGCCGACCGCTCCGATGGCCTGCCCGCGCGAGACGGTCTGCCCGGCGGAGACGTACATCGCCGATAGGTGGCCGTAGCCGGTCGAAAAGCCGCCGCCGTGGTCGATCAGGATGTAGTTGCCGTACCCGCCGTACCATTGGGCCATGATGACGGTCCCGCCGGCCGCCGCCGTGACGGTCGTTCCCATGGGCGCCGCGATGTCCAGCCCCGGGTGGAACTCGGGGCCGCCGCCGAACGGATTCGGCCGCCATCCGAACGGTGAGGTGATCGGCCCCGTGACCGGCCAGGAAAACATGCCGGCGCCGCCGGCGGCGTCGACGGCCGAGATGCCCTCGGCCTTGCGCTGGGCCTCGAGCTCGCGCTGACGTTCCTGAATGAGGCCTTCCAGCTGCGCCTCTTCGGCCGCCGTGAGATCTTCCATCTCGCTCACTTGCGCCGCCACGTTTCGGCGCTGTACGGCGGCCAGCTCGACGAGATTGGACCGCTCGGCCGCCAGTCCGCCCAGCTGCGAGCGCGCCTCTTGCTGCGCTTCTTGCTGCTGCGCGAGCTCCAACTCGGTGCGTTCGAGATCGGCTTCGACGCCGGCGACTCGCGTTTCGGCGGTCTTTCGAGCTCGCACGGCGCGCTCGTTGGCGGCGATCAGGAGGCGTAAGTCCTCCCAGCGCTCCACGAAATCGCTGAACGAGCGCGCCGAGAGCAAGACGTTGGCGTATCCGAGATTTCCGTTTTCGTAGATGTCGACCAAGCGCTTGCGCAGCATCGCGTCGTGGAGTGCGAGCGACTTTTTTGCCGCGTTGAGCTGAACCGTGTTCCAGTCGATCCGGCGCTGCGTCGACGCAGCTTGGGCGTCGAGGTCGCCGATGCGCGCGTTCACGGTGCCGATGGCCGCGTTGGTTTCGTCGAGCTGGCGCTGTAAGTCGTCGTAGCGAACGGTGACGCCGTGCAGCTCGGATCGCTTCTGCGCCAGCCTGGCGTGCAGCTGCGCGGCCTTGGCCTTCTCCTGCTGGATCCTGGCATCGATGACCGACGTGTCGGCCGCTCCGGCCTTCGGCACCGCCGTCAGGACCAGCGCCAGCGCGAGGCCGGCTTTCGCACCGGCTCTCCAGGATCGCACAGGCGTCATTGGCGGCGCTTGTCCTTCACGTATACCGAACCGGCGATCGACTTGGCGAAGCGCTTGAGCTCGGCGGCGGTCTCGCCGATCTGGGCGTAGTTCTCGAGCGCGTGCGTGTCGTTCGACACGATCGCAATCGAGAGCGACATGATCGGAAAGCGGTTCAAGGAGCCGCGCCGGTCGCGCGTCTCGATGTAACCCTGTCGCAAATCTTTCGGCGAATACAGCGCGCGGATGTTCCGGTCGAACTCGTCGAGGATCTCGCGCGCGATCTCTTCGGCGCGATCCGGCTGCGTTGCGACGATGAAGTCGTCGCCGCCGATGTGCCCGACGAAGTCGTTAGGCGTTCCGCGCCGCCGCACCGCATCGACCGAAATACGCGCGACCAGCTGGATGGCTTCGTCGCCGTGCGTGAAGCCGTAGACGTCGTTGAACGCCTTGAAGTTATCCAAGTCCAGATAGAGCACCGCGTAGCTTTCGTTGTCGTCGATCCGGCGGCGCAGCTCCCCTTCGATGGCAAGGTTGCCCGGCAGGCGCGTCAGCGGAGAGAGCGACGAGTCGACCTCGACGCGGCGGATCTTGGCGCGAACGCGGGCCAGCAGCTCGCGCGGACCGAACGGCTTGGTAATGTAGTCGTCCGCGCCGGCTTCGAAGCCTTGCAGTTTGTCTTCGGTCTCGCCCTTGGCCGTCAGGATGATGATCGGAACGTTCGCGATGGTCGGATTGGCGTGACTGCGGACGCGCCGCGCCACTTCGTAGCCGTCCATCTGCGGCATCATCAGATCGAGCAGCACGAGATCCGGTACGTCGGACTCGATCTTGGTGAGCGCGTCGCGCCCGTCCGAAGCGGTTGCGACTTCGTAGCCTGCCAGCTCGAGATTCGTCGAGATGATCTTGCGGAGGTTGCGATCGTCGTCGACGACCAGAACGCGATGCCCCAAAGCGTAGGGAATGTTCTTCACGATTCGCGCACCGGCAGCGTCAGCGTGAACGTGCTGCCCTTTCCCGGCCGGCTGGTGACCGCGATCGTTCCGCCGTGAGCGCGCACCAAACCGTGCACGATGAACAGGCCGAGGCCGGTGCCGCCGGTTTGCGCGGTCGACTCGCTCTCGACCCGATAGAAGCGCTCGAAGACGTAGGGCAAATCCTCCTCCGCAATCCCGATTCCCGCGTCGCGGACGCGGACCACGGTTTCGTGGCGGCGCATCTCGCCTTCGATTCCGACCGGAGCTCCCGGGGACGAGAACTTGCGCGCGTTGTCGAGCAGCTGGAAGAAGATCTCGTGCAGCAGCTCGGGGTCGCCGTTCAGGCTGAGGCCCTGCGTTCGGCGCACCAGCGGGTGGGCCCGCTCGTCGAACGAAAGGGCGCGCAGCGCGCCGTCGACGACTTCGTCGAGCGCGACGGTAACGCGGCGCTTGAGCAGCTGCTCGACGTCGACCCGCGAGGCTACCAGCAGGTCGTCGACGGCGCGCGTGAGCCGGTCGGCCTGATCCTCGATCACGCGCAAAAAGTCTTCCTGCTGCGGGGCGGTCCCTTCGGGGTTTTCGCGCAGCGTCGTCGCATACGCTTTGATCGACGCGATCGGAGTTTTGAGTTCGTGCGACACCGCGGCGACGATTTCGTTCTTCAGTTGTTCGATCTCACGGTAACGGCGCTCCGGTCCGAACGAGAACAGCCAACCGTAGTGGTGGGCGTCCAGGTCGACCGCGACGACGACGGCGCGCAGCCACTGCGTTCCGGTGGCGGTCTCGACGCCGATGCGCACGTCGCGCGCGACGCCGTCGAACGGGGTCGCGACGACGCTCTCGCCGCCGGCAAACAGCGAGCGGACGTCGGCATCGAGCGCGCGCTCCGAAGGTATGCCGGAAAGCGCCGCGGCGCCCTCGCTCCACGAGACGATGCGTGCGTCGGCCGAAACGAACGCAAAACCGTCGTTCGACAGCGCCAACAGCGCGTCGAGCGGGACGGCGCTCGGCCGCGGCTGCGTTACGTCCGTAAATGCCGTCCGACCGAAATCCACGAAGCGATCGCTCCTACGGCGCTCCCGACCAGAAAGAGTTGCCCGATCAGCGGCGTCGTGTCGACGGTCGTCGCGTTGAGCGCGACCCACGGCAGCGCTTCGAGCAGCCGCGGCCAGATCGTGGCGTGGGCCGCGAACAGCACGGCCAGCGCGATCAGCGCACCGACGACGCCGTCGAGCACGCCCTCGCAGATGAACGGCAGCCGGATGTACGTGTTGGTCGCCCCCACCAGCTGCATGATCGCGATCTCGCGGCGGCGCGCGAAGACGGTCAGCCGGATCGTGTTGGAGATGATGATGCCGGCCACGACCAGAAAGACGACGATCACGCCGATGCCGACCTGGCGCAATACGGCGCCGAGCTGGAGCAGCCGCTGCACGATCGTCTGACCGTAGACGACGTTGTCGATGCCGTGCAGACGCCGCAAGCCGACCGCGACGGCGGGCACGTTTTCGGGCAAGCGGACCTTGACGCGGAGCTTGTCCGGCAGCGGATTCTCGGTGAGCAGCGACGTGTCGATCGCGCCTTTGGTGCGCTCGCGAAGCTCGGCTAGTCCCTGTCTCTTCGACACGAACTCGACCGAAGCGACGCGCGGATCCTCGGCGATCAGTCGGCGCAGCGCCGCAGCCTGCGCGGGCGTCGCGGCAGGATCGAGATAGGCCGAAATTTCGATTTGGTCGAGCAGCTGGGTTCCGATGCCGGCAAGCGCGCCGCGCACGAAGAGGAACAGCCCCAACAGCACGATCGTGATGGCGACGGTTCCGATCGCGGTGACTTGCATGCCGGCGTTGCGCGTGAAGTTGCGCAACACCTCACCCAGAAAGAACCTGACCTTGCCCCAGTCCAAGATAGTAATATCCCCGTTCTTCATCGGTGACGATGCGGCCGTCTTCGAGGCGCACCACGCGGCGGCGCATGCGGTCGACGACGGCTTGGTTGTGCGTCGCGACCACCACCGTCGTGCCCTTGAGATTGATCCGCAGCAAGAGTTCCATGATCTCGGTCGTATTGGCCGGATCGAGATTTCCCGACGGCTCGTCGCACAGCAGGATCTTGGGATTGTTGACCAGCGCGCGCGCGATGGCCGTGCGCTGTTGCTCGCCGCCGGAAAGCTCGCCCGGAAACATGCGGCTCTTGTGCGAGAGACCGACGAGTTCGAGAACGCGAGGCACCTGCCGCATCACCTCCCTGGTGTGCGCGCCGGTGACCTGCATCGCGAACGCAACGTTCTCCCAGACCGTCTTTTCGTTGAGCAGCTTGAAGTCTTGGAAAACGACGCCGAGATGGCGCCGCAGCGCCGGAACGCGCGCGCGCTTGAGACGGTCGACGCGAATGCCGTCGACCGTGATCTCGCCAACGGAGGGACGTGCTTCGCGATAAAGCAGGCGAAGCAAGCTCGATTTACCCGTTCCCGAGTGGCCGACCAAGAAAACGAAGTCGCCCTTGGAGATCTCGAGGGTCACGTTGTCGAGGGCGCGCACACCGTTCGGGTATACCAGTGAGACGCCGCGCAGGGATATCATCGCTGCCAGAGGGTTTTTCTTAAGGCCGCGGCCTATACCTTCGCATGAACTTCGATTTAACGGACGAGCAACGGGCGATCCAAAGCCTCGCGCGCGACTTCGCTCAGAACGAGGTGAAACCACGCGCCGAAGCCATGGACCACGACGAGGCGTTTCCCTACGACCTCGTTGCCAAGATGGCCGAGCTCGGCTTCATGGGACTGCCGTTTCCCGAGGAGTATGGCGGTGCGGGAGCCGACACGGTCAGCTACGCGCTCGCCGTCATGGAGATCGCACGGGCGGACGCATCGACGGCGATCACGCTGGCCGCGCACGTCTCGCTGGGTGCGACGCCGTTCTACCTCTTCGGCACCGAGGAGCAGAAGCAGCGCTACCTCGTTCCGCTGGCGCAGGGCAAGCGGCTGTGGGGATTCGGCCTGACCGAGCCCAACGCCGGCAGCGACGCCGGGAACGTGCAGACCAAGGCCGTTCGCAGGGACGGAAATTGGATCGTCAACGGTACCAAAGCGTTCATCACCAACTCCGGTACCGACGTCACCGGCGGTACGACGATCACCGCCGTGACCGGAACGCGCCCCGACGGCAAGCCGGAAATCTCGAACCTCATCGTACCTCAAGACACCCCGGGCTTTACGCGCAGCAAGAAGTACAAAAAAATGGGCTGGCGGGCGTCGGACACGCGCGAACTCGCCTTCGTCGACGCCGTCGTCCCGCAAGAGAACGTCCTCGGTCCGCTGGGCGAAGGCTACCGGCAGTTTCTCACCATCCTGGACGGAGGCCGGATCTCGGTCGCCGCGCTTTCGATCGGATTGGCGATGGGTGCCTACGACGAGGCCCTCGCTTATTCGAAGGAGCGGCACGCGTTCGGCCGTCCGATCAGTAAGTTCCAGGCGATCTCGTTCAAGCTGGTCGACATGCTCACCGAGATCGAACACGCGAAACTGATGATGCTGCGCGCCGCCTGGGAGAAGGACGAGGGCCGCGATTACGTGCAAGCCGCCAGCTTTGCCAAGCTGTTCGCCGGCGAGCTGTCGCATCGTGTCGTCAACGAAGCCTTGCAGATTCACGGCGGTTACGGCTTCATGGACGAGTATCCGATCTCGCGCATGTACCGCGACCAAAAGATCAACGAGATCGGCGAAGGCACCAACGAGGTGCAGCGCCTGGTCTTGGCCCGGTTGATGGGACTCTAAGCCGCCCTAACGGTCGGGATCGGTTCCCCACCCGCGATAGACGCCGCCGAACCGCAGCGCGATCGCCGAAAGCCTGGTCCGCTCGGCCCGCACCGCCTCGAGGGTCGGAACGGCCACGAAGACGGTCTGAACTTCGGTTCCCTCGTCGTCCGTCGCGCCGGCCGCTTCGATGGTGCCGCCGCCGAATGCGGTGCGAGCCGCCTCCGCGCGTTCGCCGTCGGGGAAATCGAAATCGAAGAAAATCTCGCGCGCGCGTTCGAGGTCCTCACCGGCGGTCTCGAGCTCCTCGAGCTGCTCCCGATCGCGAGCGTCCTCGAGCTCGTCGCCGGAGAGCGCCAAACGCGCGTAGCGCGTCCATTGCGGGTCGTCGGCAGCCGCGTACGACGCGACCGCGAATCCCGCCGCCCGCGCCAAGTCGGCGCAGGCTTGCGAGAGATCGGCCGGCGCGTATGCCAGGAACTCGTAGGTGCCTTTTTGGGCGAGCGTCGCGGCCAGTACGCCGCCGCGAGCGTCGAGCGCGTCCTCCAACCGCCGTTCGAGCGCGTAGAGCTCGTCGTCGACGCTATCGGTCGGCATGCCGCCGGCATCGCATTGGTAGCCCGAGAGCACCAGGGAGATGCAGGTCGCGCATTGCGCTCGAACGTCGCGATCGTCGAGCTCGGCGTTGAAATCGACGACCGCCGGCGCGCCGCCTTCGTCGCGGGTGTACGAGAGCCATTCGGACATGCGCGGCCAATGCGACGGGCCGCAGCAAAGCCCTCTCAACGGCGAGCGAGCGCGCGCTTACGGCAGAGCGGAGCGGCCGGAGCTGCGCCGCCGGCCGGCGAAGCCCCGGCCAGCGCCCGAAGATTCAGCCGGGAGTCACGCTCGTCGCGAAAGGATTACCGTCATGAAACTGGTACGATCGATCGTTTCGATCGCGGTCGCGCTGGCCGCCACCGCCGGCATCGCGGCGGCCGCGCTGCAGGACGGTACGAAGGCTCCCGACTTTACCCTGCAAGCCGCCCAAGGCGGACAAACGTTTACGTTCAGCCTTGCGGACGCGCTCAAGAAAGGGCCGGTCGTCCTCTACTTCTATCCGGCCGCGTTTACCAAAGGATGTACGATCGAGGCGCACGACTTCGCCGACGCGATCGATCGGTACAAGGCGTACGGTGCCACCGTGATCGGCGTTTCGCACGATCCGATCGACAAACTCCAGAAGTTTTCGGTCAGCGAGTGCCGCAGCAAATTCGCGGTGGCGGCCGACACCGATCAGACCGTCGAAAAGGAATACGACGCGATTCTCCCCCAGGACTCGCAGTACGCCAACCGCACGTCGTACGTGATCGCCCCCGACGGAACGATCTTGTACTCGTACACCAACCTGGATCCGTCCCTGCACGTGCAGAACACGCTCGACGCGCTCAAGGTCTGGCAGTCCTCGCACCCGTCGCACCGGTCGTAGGCGGGCGCTTTCCGAGCGTCCGCAGCAGACGCGCGAGCTCGATCGCCTCGGATCGGATCTTCGGACTTCGCAGGATGTCGGCTTTGGCCACCAGCGTGCGCAGCAGCGCGTAGGGGGTAGCGTGCGCTTCGCTAAGCCGCTGCGCTTCGAGAATGTGTTCCCTGGCGACGTCGACGTTCCCCAGCTTCGCGTTGCAAATCGCGATGAGGCGATGCGCTTCGGCGACGCCGCGGGTACCGCGCTGCGCGGTGTGGCCCGCGAGCGCCCGGTGCGCTTGGGCCAGGGCGGGCACGTCGTAACCGCATCGCTCGAGCGCCGCGGCGACCGATGCGTGCCAACTCGGCGACTCCGAGCTGGCAAGGGTTTCGTCCGGCTCGACGTCTTTGAGAATCGATAACGCCTTCTGGGGCATTCCGGACATGGTGTACGCGTGGGCGGCTTCGAACGTGAGGACCGGCCGCTCGCGCGGACGCGTCCCGCCGAACGGAATCGAGGACATGCGCTCGTACCAGCCGATGGCGTCCGCGTAATCGCCGCTGACGCAGCTCAAGCCGACCGCATAGCCCGCCAGGCGAGTGGCCGTCGAGCACCATCCCGACTCGATCGAACGCAACAGCAGCGCCGCGACCTCGGCCTGCGCCTCCGCTGCTCGCCCGGTGCGGAACGCTTGCAAGATCGCGTCGAACGCGAGGGTCTCGACGTTCTTGGCGCTGGGAGCGAGGTCGAAGCGTTCGATGACCCGACGAGCTTCGAGCGAGGCCGCGCGCGCTTCTGCGAGCGCGCCGAGCACGAAGTGCACGATCGCCAAGTCCCCGAGCGTATGTGCGAGCGCCGACTGGGCCTCGATCCTGGTCGGGTCGGCTCCGAGGCTGCGGCGCAGCGAGGTCTCCGCCGCGCGGTAGTGCGAGGCCGTTGCGGAGGCTTCGGACGTCAGGCTGGCGCGAACCCTCGCGAGTTTTCCCAGCAGATAATCGCGGCGCGCCGGCGGAATGCCGCTCTCGGCGGCGACCGGCTCGGCCGTCCGAGCCGCCTCGGCGGCGAGACGGCGATCGTCGAACTCCGCAGCGACCTCGGCGAGTTCCAGTAACAGATCCGCGCTGGCGGCCGGTTCCCGTACGTGAGCGGTTAGCTCGCGCAATACTCGGAGCCCGTCGGCATTGCCCGACTGCCAGAGGCTGCGCGCAAGCGTGCGTCCGACCATTTCGGCGTCGCGCACGGTGACGGGATGCGCGGCCGTGTGATCGGCCGAGCCGAAGATCTCCTCGCGCGCCTCGCCTTCGTTAAAGAGGTGCGCCGACAGGGCGGCCAGCCCGGCCCGCCGATCGCGGTAGAACTGACGCGGCGAGATCGCGAGATCCCGCGTTATTGCGGCCTGCGATTCGCCCTCGAGGTCGTATCGGCGAAGGATCTCTCGCTGTCGCTCCGGCAGGCGGTACAACGCGATGTCTACCGTACTGCCGGCCTGCGGCGTTTCCGAGTCGGGCGAGCGAAGCGCGTTTCGAATGTCCCGCAGCAATCGTCGAACTGCCGCAACCGGATCGCTTCGATCGGAATGACGCGCCACCACTCCCGCTTCGGCGAACCGACGGCAAGTACTTGGCGGATGGCATTCTTTGCTCCAACCGGCACCCGGCAGCGCGCGAATGCCACGTTTGGCGCGAATTCGAAGGAATCGCTTGGTTTCCGCCAAGAGCGAGGAGTTCAGCCGACGAGGATGGTTTGAATGCATCATCGAGTAACACAAGCGTGCGCCGGCGCCGGCGCTATTTGCGTACTGCTGGCGGGCTGTACGGGCACACGATCGTACGTTCCACCGGCCGGTGCGGCGCCGAATTCGGTGCTCGCCGCCGGGCCGGCCGCGATCGAGTTCAAAGGTACCGTGTTCGTTTCGGATACCGAAGCGAGCGCCGTGTGGGCCTGCCCGACGAACGACCTGCGTCGCGGCTTTGCGCCGCCCTGCAGCCAACTCGAGGGCGTGTCGCGTCCCGTTCAGATGGCGGTCGACCGGTCCGGCACGCTCTACGTCGCCAACGCACAAGTCGGCCTCAGCGGAGCCGGCAAAGTGACGATCTACGCTCGCGGTAAACGTACTCCGAGCCGCACGTTGAGAGCCGGACTCGATTCGGCCACCGGCGTGGCGGTCGATTCCGTCGGAAACGTGTACGTCAGCAACAAGTATGCGGGATCCATCGTCGAGTTCGCGCCCGGAAAGCTCGCGCCGGCAGCGACCTTTACGGCCAATTTGGTCGGACCCGATGGCCTCGCCGTCGATCGCAAGGACGACGTCTTCGTCGCGGACGGATCGGCCAACGACGTGTTGGAGATCGTGCATGGAGCGACGACGCCCCACTCGCTGCATCTCGAACAACTCGCTCGGCCGATCGGAATCGCCGTCGACGGCCGCGGGAACCTCTACGTGAGCAACTTGGTGGGCGACAAATCGCGGATAAACGTGTACGCGCCGAACTCGACGAAACCGGCACGCAGCTTCATCGTCTACGGTCCCGTCTTCAACGGCGCGACCATCGGCGAGCCGGTCATGCTGTCGATCGCTCCCGGCGACGTCTTACTCGCAAGCGGTTATCTCGCCGTGGCGTACATTCCCGGCGGCGGCTGGTTCGGCGGCGATTCCGTCGTCGCGGCGTATGCGCCGGGACGAAGCAGCGCGCTGTGGAGTTTCTTCCCGGGCGCGAGCACGTCGTCGGCAAGCTTTACTCCCGACGACGCCGTCTTTCAACCGGAGGCCGAATGATGTTGCGATACTTAGTGCCGGCGTGCATCGCGCTCGCCGCGGCCGCGCTTTTCTTCGCCGGCCGCACGACCGGCGCGACCGCCGCGCGGCCGTGCGCGCTCGATATGCCGTTGCGTCCGGCGGATTGCGCCCGGCTCGTCGACGCGCGCGGACGCGATACCGAAACGAGCGCGCGGCCGGCGACGGGATCGGCGATCCTGCTGTACGCCGCCGAGCCGTTTCAATCGCAGGTCGCCGAGTTTGCGATCGGTCCGAAAGGCCTGAGTCCGGCCGGCGCGATCCCGCTGGGCACCGGCGCGGCTCCGACCGCGCTGGCCGTCGATCGCGCGCAGCATCTGTACGTTGCGGTATCGTCGTTCAGCGCAACCGGGCCTCAAGAAGTGCGGGTATTTGCGCGCGGCGCCTCGCATCCCGCGAGAACGTACCGGGCCGGGCTGACCGGTCCCGTCGGTGTCGCGCTGAGCCCCGGAAACACGCTCTACGTCGCCAATCTCGCGACACCGGGCGCACCGCAGTGTACCGCAAGTCAAGGCAACGGGAACGTCGTCGAATACGCTGCCGGCAGCCTGAAGCCGACCGCCGTCGTGACCGGAATTCCGGGCTGTCCGCGAGGCGTTGCGCTCGACGCAAACTCCAACCTGTACGTGTCGTACAGCCTGCTCTTACCGGGTAGCGAGGATAGCGACGTCTTGGAGTATTCGCCGGGCTCGACGACGGGGACGCCGCTGCACCTGCACGTCCCTTCCGGCGCCAACCTCTACAGCCTCGCGTTCGACGCGCGCGGCAATCTGGTCGTCGCCAACAGCACCGAGGACGATTCGCTCAACCAAATACTGATCTATCCGCCCGGGTCGCGTACGCCGAGCCGGACGATTCAATACGGCGGCTATTGGGGTCCGGAGTGGTTTGCGTTGTGGAACGACCGAATCTTCGCGCCGGCGTATATCGCGGAGCCGCTGTCGATGGCGGCCGGTGAATTCGCTTATCCCAGCGGGCGGCAGCTCGCCGCGCAAAATCCGCCGGGTCTCTACTACTACGGTTTTGCGGTCGGCTCACCATAGCGGTGCAGCCTTCACGCCATGACGTAATCGGAAAGGTCGAATCGATGAACAAGTTTCTAGCCGCCGGGGTCTCGTCGGCGATGCTGGCCGCGTGTGCCCAGGGATCGGCCGGTGGAGTTCTTCCCGCGAGCTCGGCGGGCACGTACGCTCTTTCGGCCACGCACGGCCGTTCCGTCGTCGCCGATGCAGCGACCCTAGCGGCGGGCGATCGCGATCTCGGTACCGCACCGCCCGGCCGGCGCCTCGATATCGCCGTGGTTCTGCGCTACCGCAACGAAGTCGCGCTGGATCGTCTGGTCGGCACCGCGGCGCGCGGATCGCACTGGCTTTCCGACGCACGGTTCGACCAGCGCTTCGCGCCGGCGGCCGCCGACTACCAGCGGCTTGCCGGTTCGTTGCGGAAAGCCGGCTTTCGGGTAACGCAGACCTACCGAAATCGTACCGTCGTCGACGCGAACGGGACGGTCGAGCAGATGGAAAGGTATTTCGGCACGCACCTGGATTCGGTGTCGCAGCCCGACCAGACCGTCGCCACCATCAACGTCCGGCCCGCGTACGCTCCCTCCGGTCTGGGCACCACCATGCTGGCCGTCGAAGGACTCGACTCGCGCGTGCTCGTGCAGCCGTTATACGTCCGCGTGGCGCCGCGTTCGGCGAGTGCCGGCGGCGTAGCGGGGAAAGCGCGATCGAAGCTGTACGGTCCGGTGAGCAGCGCGACCGGATATTTCGGCTACGGACCGCTGGCCTTTTCGACGGCGTACGATCTCCCGGTCGTGCACGCCGGATCCGGAGGAACGCGTTACGACGGTACGGGGCGAACCGCCGGTATCGTGATCGACGCCGACTTTCTCGACAGCGACGTCGCGTCGTTCTTGAAGTACTTCGGCATCGCGCAAACCGGTCCGGCGATCGCGCGGGTGCGCATCAACGGCGGCCCGGCTCAACCGGCGCCGACGTCGCCGGACTCCGTCGAAGCGACGCTCGACGTGCAGACGATCTTGGGCAACGCGCCCGGCGTCGCCCTGACGGTCTACGAAATCCCCAAGCTCACCTCGAGCGACATCACCGACGCCTACAATAAAGCCGTGTCGGACGACGTCGTCGACGCGCTCGATTCGAGTTTCGGCGGATGCGAGGCAAACTTTCCGTCGACGGCCAGGGCTTGGAGCGAGCTGGCGAAGCAAGGGGTGGCAAAAGGCATGATGCTGTCGGCGTCGAGCGGCGATGGCGGCGGCGGACTGTGCGTCAACGCGCCGGCCAGCAGTCCGTACTTCGTGGCGACCGGCGGGACGTCGTTGCAAGTCGGGAAAGGCGGAAGCTGGAGCTCGGAAACGGGTTGGGCCGGCAGCGGCGGCGGCGTCTCGATCGTTTTCGGTCAACCGGCTTGGCAGAGCGGGATCGTTTCCGACTCGCGCGGACGCAACGTTCCGGACATCGCGCTCGATGCCAATCCATACACGGGCGCTGCCTTTTATTTCGCCGGCTCGTGGAACACCGGCGACAACCCGCTCGGCGGAACGTCGTTGGCGTCGCCGCTTTTCGTAGCGGCCGTCACCGAGCTCGACCAGGTTCACGGTCAGCGCATCGGGGGAAGCGCGCAGGCGCTCTTCCACGCGTTCCAAAGCCACGGCACGGGGCCGGCTTCGGCGCCGTATTTCCACGACATCGTCCAGGGAACCAACGGACCGTATTGGGCCGGGCCGGGCTACGACCTCGTTTCCGGCATCGGCTCGATCGACGCCTGGAACCTGAGCGGGAGCTTGTGACGGCTACGTCGCGCGATCGGCGAAGCGCGCCATCTCGCTTTCGACCAGCGTGAGCGGCATGCCGCCGTTGGTGACGATCTTGTCGTGAAACGCACGGGCGTCGAACGCGCTGCCCAGCTTCGCACGCGTTTCGTCGCGTAGGCGCGCGAAGGTCAGGGCGCCCAGCTTGTAGGCGAGGCCCTGTCCGGGGAGGTCGGTCGCGTAGCGCGGCAATTCGGAAGCGATTTCCGTCTCGGAGAGCAAGGTGTTCTCGCGCAGAAACGCTTCCGCGCGCTGGTAGCTCCAGCCCAAGGCGTTCATTCCGGTGTCGACGACCAGCCGCGACGAAATGAACGCGTCGAGAGCGTGGCGTCCGTAGAGGTCGTACGGGTCCTCGTACGCGCCGAACTCTTTGCCGAGATCGGCGGCATACTCGGCCCAGCCTTCGTGGTACGCGGCAATGTAGGTAGAAATCGCCGCGAAGGCCCGGAAACGCGGCAGCTCCGGATTCTCTCGCGCTACGTTGATCTCGTAGTGGTGCCCGGGTACCAGCTCGTGCAACGCGAGCGAGGCGACGCTCAGCAGCGAGCGCTCCGGCAAGTTCGAGCCATTGAAGAAATAGTGTCCGGTTTCGCCGGTCCGCGCGCCCGGATGGTAGTATCCGAACGTCATCCCGGCTTCGAGATCCGCCGGCAGCCGCTTGGCGGCGAACGGTGCCTTGGGCCGCCGGAGAAAGAAGCGGTCGAGCGCGCCGTCCGCGAGCCGGGCGAAACGCTCCAAGCGGTCGCCGATCTCTTCCGGCGTCTGCGGCACGAATCGCGGGTCGGTACGCAACTTCGCATGGAACTCCGCCGCCGTTCCGGTAAAGCCGACGCGCGAGCGCAGCGCCGCCATCGCCTCGCGCAGCTCGGCAACGGTCTGCAAGCCGGTGGCGTGAATGTCTTCGGGCGATAGTTCCAGGGTGGTGTTCGCGCGGACCGCATACCGGTAGTACGCGTTCCCGCCGGGCAGCGCCGACTGTCCCCACTGCGACGACGCGGCAGCGGCATATGCGCCCTCGAGGTATTCGACGAGCCGTTCGACGGCCGGTACGACGTGGGCGCGCAGCGCGTCGCAGGCGTCGGCGAGAAAACGCTCGCGCACCGATTCGGAGGCGGCTTCGGGCCGTTTGGCGGCGGCCAAAAAGGGACTGTTCTCGACGTTGGCCGCTGCCCGGTGCGTCGCCACGATGGGCCCGAGAACGCGCCGCGGAAGCACGATGCCGCGCGCGACCTGACCTTCGAGCTTCTCGCGCGCCGCGCGCGCGTAGCCGCCGACGTCCCGAATCGCCGCGAGATACCGGGCGCGCGCGTCTTCGCCGTCGATCGCAAAGCTGCGGAAGACGGTCTGAAACGCGGTGACGAACGACCGGTACGGCGTCACCGAAACGGCATGCCAATAGTAGCGCGTGCCTTCGAGCCGCCGCTCGATCGCCAGGCGGAGAATCGCGAGCGAGACGCGGTCTTGTTCCGAGAGGGCCGCGGCGTCGAAGGCTTCCAGGCGTGCCAGCATCGTTTCGCACCAGCCGGCGGCCGCGTCGTTTAGTGCCTCCGTCTCCGGAGCGATGTGCGATACGGGCATCCCCTGCGAGGCGCGGTAGACGGCGGTAAACGCCGCGCCGCGCAGCGGTCCGCGTTCGTCGCAGTTGGCGGCTTCGTAGTCGTCGATCGCCGCACGCAGTCGGTCGTTCATCGTCTCATCCAAATCGGCAGCCGGAGCGTTCGAACGTTATGCGACTCATGGTTCTGGCCGTCCTGGCTTTCGCCGTCGCCGGTGCGTTCGAATTGATGCGTGCGTTGCCCGGCGGCGAGCGCGGCTTACTGCTGTTCGAAAGAGCTTGCCCGATTCACCGCGCCGCCCGGTAGCGCGCCGGAGACGCCGGCCGGCGGATAAATCGTTGCGACCGAGCCGTCGATTCGCATGTCGAGCGCCGGCAGGCCGTATTGGCTGGTGGCATCGGCGATTCGCCGGAAGATGATCTGCGATTCCGACGCGTCCGCCAAGTGTGGAATGCCGCTTTCGGTCAGCTTGCGGCCGTACCCGAGGTCGACCGCAAAGAGCGTAATTCGTGCGAGCCGGTCGCGCTCGAACGTCGAGCGCGCGATAACGGTTTGGAACGTAAAGGCGTTCGCGAAAGAGCCGGCGTTGAGCAGCTCGGCGAGATCGTCGTCCGACGCCAAACCGGGACGCCGATAGGCGCTCGCCAGCAGCGCGGCGTTCTCCTGAAAGAGATCGTGCGGCAGCGGCACTTGTATGTCGCTCCAAAAGAAGTTACCGAGCCCGTAGAAGATCGGGCGGCCGCGATAGATTTCGATCGGACCGAGATTGTGGATGCCGGTCGTGACGAAGACGTCGGCACCGGAATCGATCGCCCGGTGCGCGACGGTGCGCAGGAAGGCGCCGGGAAGCATCGGCCGCTTTGGATCGTCGCAACCGATCGAGCACTCGTGCGAGTGAATCGTCGCAATGAGGAAGTCGCCGTTCTGTTTGCCGCTGCGGATCGCGCTTTCGATACCCTCGAGATCCTCCGGGTCGATCGTATACAGATACTCGAAGCGTTGGGCGCGCTCGTAGGTCGTGCCGAACAGGCTCAGCGTCGCGGGATCGCCGGCGCAGGCGGTGCGATCCGCGCGGCACGCAACCGCCGCCAGCGAGCGCAGGTCGGCCTCGGGCAAACCGACGGTCTGCTGCACCGCGAGCGCGCTCAATCCCGGGCGGCCGGGTGCGGTGCCTTGCGGAGGCAGCGCGTCGCTCGTCGGACGGTACGTCGACGCGAACGAGACGATGCCGACCCGCGCGCCGGGCGTTTCGTAGTATGCCGCCGCTCGCGCCTGCGCGCGGTTTTCACCGACGCCGGCCCAGACGATACCGGCGGCGTCGAGCCGCCGGCTCGTTTCGCGCATCCCTTCGATGCCCCAATCCAGTGCGTGGTTGTTGGCGCGCGAAACGACGTCGAATCCCATCGCGCGCAAGTCCGGTGCGACGCCCGGAAGGCTCGAGTTGGTCCAATCGCCGTCGTTGGAATACGGGAATCCCTTGAACGCGCGCATGTCCAGAATCGTCGTCTCCATGTTCCCGTAGAGGACGTCGGTGTTTTTGAGGGTTGCGAGCACGCGCTGAAATCCGGCGTCGTCGCGCTCGTAGCGCAGCAGGGGCCGGGAGATGATGAGATCGCCGACTGCGGTGAACGTGAATCCGTCGGGAACGTGCGTGCGAAACTCCGCCTCGGGCGGCCGTTTCGGATCGAACAATTCGGGGTTGAGGATGCCGGGCGACCCGGTGCTCTGTGCGTGCAGCGACCCCGGCCAGAGGAGTGCGAGGACGGCCGCGGCGATCGCCGTCCGCGTGAGGACGCGCAGCCGAGCCGCCTTCACGGAGAGATCCCGTTCGCCATCAGTGCGGCGCACAACGGAATGAAGACGAAGAGACCGATCTCGACTCCCAGCAGAGCCCGCAGGCGGCGGTACTCGGCGTCGTCCAACGCGACCGATCCGTCGGCGCCCCGCCGGCGGTTCCAACGCAAGAACGCGACCGTCGGCACGATCGAGATCAGCGCGACGCTCGCGAACAGGGCCATCTTTATCCAGAAGATGGGGTTGTGCGCGTAATAGGAAGCACCTTTGGTGCCGAAAAACACCAGCAGCAGGCCGGTGACGACGACCAGCCCGGCGACGATGCCATAGCAGCGGTCGAGCGTTTGCAGCTGCGCGACGTCGTCGCTGCGCAACGCCTTCTTGAGCAGCAGCGCTTCGGCCACCAGCAGTGCGGCAAGCGCGAAAATGCAGACGAAATGGGCGAAGTGGAGCAATGCGTCCCGCACCATGACCGGCATGGGGCCCAAGTTCACGATGGCGCCGGACGCCACCTCGCCGCCGTATCAGCGCATCCGGCGGTAAATCGGTTCGCCCTCGGCGAGCAGGCGAAAGACGCGTTCGTGCGGCGTCTGTCTGAGCGATTCGTTCGCACCGAGGCAGAAGAACCCCAAGCGCAGCAAGCTATTCAAGAGCAGGTTGTGCACGCGGAACTGGAGCGCTTTGTTGAACTGAGGGAGGATCCCGCGAGCGACGATCGCGTGGAACTCGTTGAGCGAGCCGTCCGTGACGAGACTGTGCTGCGCGAAGATGACGTTCTTCTTGAAGTCGGGCTTGAAGCGAAACCGGTCGCCGGCGATCGTTCCGAGTTCGCTCAGGCTCCCGTTGCTTCCGGTTGCGCGATGCGACGCTCGCAGCGCCTCGGGCGATTCGAGATCGAAGACGCCGCGCTTGGCGGTCGAGATTGCCAACTCGCTTGCGTCGGTGGCATAAATCATCGTGCGCGACAGCAGGCCCTCTTCGTGGAGGATCGCCGCGATCGAATACGCGTCTTCCCCACGCGCGCAGTTGGGCAGCCAGACGCGCACGAACGAATAGGTTCGCATCAAGGGTACGACGCGCCGGCGAAACGCGGCGAAGAACTCCGGATCGCGGAACAGCGTTCCTTGGCCGCCGGACATCGCCATCATGAAGCGAGCGAAGGCGGGCGGATCGTGCAAGACCTTCTCCAACAAACCCGAAATCGTCCGCGCGCCTTCGGCGCGCATGCGCTCGGTGACGCGTCGTTTGAGCGTCGCTTGCGAGTATTCGCGAAAGTCGTAGCCGGAAAACCGCACGACCGCCTCGAGCAGCAGCGTGAGCTCGAGGTCGGTCAGCGCGCCCTCGCGCGCCGTCTCGGCGGGCGGCTGCGGCGACGGCGGCGATTCGACTAGCGATTCAACCATACACGCAACAGCGAGACCAGCTGATCTACGTCGACCGGTTTACTGATGTACTCCGACGCTCCGGCCGCGATGCAGCTCTCGCGGTCGCCGCGCATGGCCTTCGCGGTGAGCGCGATGATCGGCAGCTCGTTGTAGCGGCCGTCGGCGCGGATTCGGCGAATCGTCTCGTAGCCGTCCATTTCGGGCATCATGATGTCCATCAGTACGATGTCGATCGCGCCGGCGACGTCCTCCGTGAGAATGTCGATCCCTTCCTGACCGCCTTCGGCGCTGAGCACGCGCATGTCGTAGACCTCCAGTGCGGTACGCAGGGCGAAGATGTTGCGGGTGTCGTCGTCGACGATCAGCACGCCGCGCCCGGCCAGCGAGGTGCTCGAGGGCGACGCGATCTCGACGGCGGTACGTTTGCTGGCCGGCAGCCGCGACTCGACTTGGTGTAAAAAGAACTGCGCTTCGTCGAGCAACCGCTCGGGTGCGACCGCGCCCTTGACGATCACCGCTTCGCTGAGCTCGTTGAGCTTCATCTCTTCCTGGCGCGTCAAGTCGCGGCCGGTGTAGACGATGACGGGAACGGTCGTGCCGTTGGGCATCCCGCGCAGGCGCGCGATCAGCTCGTCGCCCGGAATGTCGGGCAAGCCGAGGTCGACGACGATGCAGTCGAAGTGCTGGTCGCGGACGGCGTCGATGGCCTCGCGGCCGTCGCGTACGGCAGTGACTGCGACCTCGCCGCTGCCGATCAGATTGACGAGCGCGTTGAGCTGCGTGATATCGTCTTCCACCACCAAGAGGTTCTTGGATCCGCCGTTGCGGAAGCCGAGCAGCGAGTCGAACGTTTCGGTCAAGGCCTCCTCGGTGACGGGTTTCTTGAGATGAGCGACCGCGCCGGCGTCCAGCGCGCGTTGCCACTGCTCCTCGCCCGAGATGACGTGCACCGGGATGTCCGCCGTGATCGGATCGGTCTTGAGCTCTTGGAGCAAGCTCCAGCCGTCCGTGTCGGGCAGGCCGATGTCGAGCGTGATGGCGTCGGGCCGGAACTGGCGCGCCAGCGCCAGGCCTTGCATCGCCGACGTCGCGACGACGGCTTTGAACCCGCGGTCGCGCGCGAGCCCGAGCAGGATGCGCGCGAAGATCACGTCGTCTTCGATGATCAGCAGCACGCGGTCCGACGGATCGATCCGCTCGCGGTCGTCGGCGACGTCGCGATTCGGCTTGTCGTCCGCGCCGACGCGCGGAACCGGGCGGACGATGCGCTCTTGCACGCCGCCGCTGATCGCCACCGTGCGCTGAACGACGGTCGTGGCGACGTTGCGCTCGAGGGGATGGTAGAACGTAAACGTGCTGCCGTTTCCGACGACGCTCTCGACGCTGATTTCTCCGCCCAGCAGTGCGGCGATCTCGCGGCTGATCGCCAAGCCGAGGCCGGTACCGCCAAACTTGCGCGACGTTCCCATGTCGGCTTGCTGGAAGGCCTCGAAGATGACGTTGAACTTGTCCTGCGGGATGCCGATGCCGGTGTCGCTGACCGTGAACGCCACCGCCGGTCCGGTGATGCTGGCCAGATGGTGCTCGCGGAGCAGGCGAATGTGGAAGCTCACGTTGCCTTCGGTCGTGAACTTGAACGCGTTGGAGAGCAGGTTCTTGAGAATCTGCTGCATGCGCGTCGGATCGGTGAGCAGCGTGTCGGGCAGATCTTCGTCGCAGCGGATGATGAAGTCGAGGTTCTTGTCTTGAGCGATTTGGTTGAAGGTGCGCTCGACTTCGTCCTGGATTTGCGCGAACTCGATCTCCTGCAGATCGATCGAGGTCGTCCCCGACTCGATCTTGGAGAGGTCGAGGATGTCGTTGATCAGCGTCAGCAGGTCGGCGCCGGCGGCACGAATCGTTCGCGCGAACTCGACCTCCTTCGACGACATGTTGCCGGTGGGGTTGTCGGCCAGCTGCTTGGAGAGGATCAGCAGGCTGTTGAGCGGCGTGCGCAGTTCGTGCGACATGTTGGCCAAGAACTGCGACTTGTACTTGGAAGTCAACGCCAGCTGTTCGGCCTTCTTCTCGAGCTCTTGACGCGCTTCGTCGATTTCGCGCGTGCGCCGCTCCACCTCGGCGTTGCGTTCCTGCAGCAGGCGCGCCTTTTCTTCCAGCTCGTCGTTGGTTTGCTGCAGCTCCATCTGCTGGCTTTGCAGCTCGATGGTCAGCGCTTGCGACTGCTTGAGCAGCTCTTCGGTCCGCATCGACGCGGCGATCGTGTTCAGAATCACGCCGATTGACTGCGTCAGCTGCTCGAGGAAGAGCAAATGCGTTTCGCTGAAGTGCCCCGCCGAGGCGAGTTCCATGACCGCCTTGACGTCGCCCTCGAAGACGACCGGAAGCACGATCAGCGAGAGCGGACGCATGCCGCCCAGGCCGGAGCTGATCGCCATGTAATCCGGCGGCACCTCGGTCAGAAGAATGCGGCGTTTTTCGACGACGCACTGCCCGACCAGTCCCTCGCCCGCGTGCACGATGCGCTGCGACGCCTTGCGCCGCGAAAGTGCGTAGCTGGCGATGAGGCGCAACAGCGGCTCTTCGCCCAGCGGCTCGTTGATGTAGAACGAACCGGTTTGTGCGTTGACCAGCGGCGCGATCTCGGACATGATCAGGCGGCTGACCGTCTTGATGTCGCGCTGACCCTGCAGCATGGCCGTGAAGCGCGCTAGGTTCGTCTTGAGCCAATCCTGTTCGGTATTCTTGCGGGTCGTGTCGCGCAGGTTCTGGATCATCTCGTTGACGTTCTGCGTCAGCTCGCCGACTTCGCCGCGGGCCTCGACTTCGATCGCTCGCGAGAGATCGCCCTTGGTGACCGCGGTCGCGACTTCGCCGATCGCGCGAATCTGCGAGGTCAGCTGCGCCGCGAGCTGATTGACCGAGTCGGTCAGATCGCGCCACAGCCCGGCGGCGCCGGGGACCTCGGCCTGACCGCCGAGCCGGCCCTCGAAGCCGACTTCGCGGGCTACGGTCGTCACCTGATCGGCAAACGTCGCGAGCGTGTCGATCATGCCGTTGATCGTGTCGGCCAGCTGCGCGATCTCGCCGGCCGCCTGCAGCGTGAGCTTGCGTTTGAGGTCGCCGTTGGCGACGCCCGTCACGACCTTGGCGATTCCACGCACCTGCGAAGTGAGGTTCGAGGCCATGAAGTTGACCGAGTCGGTGAGGTCTTTCCACGTGCCCGAGACGCCGGGTACGCGCGCTTGACCGCCGAGCTTGCCTTCGGAGCCGACTTCGCGCGCGACGCGCGTGACCTCCGAAGCGAACGCGTTGAGCTGATCGACCATCGTGTTGATGGTGTCCTTGAGCTCGAGAATTTCGCCTTTGACGTCGACCGTGATCTTCTTCGAGAGGTCGCCGTTGGCGACGGCGGTCGTCACTTTGGCGATGTTACGAACTTGAGAGGTCAGGTTCGAGGCCATCGTGTTGACGGAGTCGGTCAAGTCCTTCCAGGTGCCGGCGACGCCGCGCACTTGGGCTTGTCCGCCGAGCCGGCCCTCCGAACCGACTTCTCGCGCGACGCGCGTGACCTCCGAGGCGAAGGCGTTGAGCTGGTCGACCATCGTGTTGATGGTGTTCTTCAGCTCGAGAATCTCGCCGCGCACGTCGACGGTGATCTTGCGGGAGAGATCGCCGTTGGCGACGGCGGTGGTGACGTCGGCGATGTTGCGGACCTGCGACGTCAGATTCGACGCCATGAAGTTCACCGAATCGGTGAGATCTTTCCAGGTGCCGCTGACGCCGGCGACCTGCGCCTGGCCGCCGAGCTTGCCTTCGGAGCCGACTTCGCGCGCGACGCGCGTGACCTCCGAGGCGAAGGCGTTGAGCTGATCGACCATCGTGTTGATGGTGTCTTTGAGCTCTAAAATCTCGCCCTTGACGTCGACGGTGATTTTCTTGGAAAGGTCGCCCTTGGCGACGGCGGTGGTGACGTCGGCGATGTTGCGGACCTGCGAGGTGAGGTTCGAGGCCATGAAGTTGACCGAGTCGGTGAGGTCTTTCCACGTGCCCGAAACGTCGTCGACCCGCGCTTGTCCGCCGAGCTTGCCTTCGGAGCCGACTTCGCGGGCGACGCGCGTGACCTCCGAGGCGAAGGCGTTGAGCTGGTCGACCATCGTGTTGATGGTGCCTTTGAGCTCCAGAATTTCGCCGCGTACGTCGACCGTGATTTTTTTCGAGAGGTCGCCTCGTGCGACGGCGGTGGTCACCTCGGCAATGTTGCGGACTTGATTGGTGAGGTTGCCGGCCATCGTGTTGACCGAGTCGGTCAAGTCTTTCCAGGTGCCGCTGACGTCTTTGACGACGGCCTGACCGCCGAGCTTGCCTTCGGAGCCGACTTCGCGCGCGACGCGGGTGACCTCCGAGGCGAAGGCGTTGAGCTGGTCGACCATCGTGTTGATGGTGTTCTTGAGCTCGAGGATCTCGCCGCGCACCGCAACGGTGATTTTTTTCGAGAGGTCGCCGTTGGCGACGGCGGTAGTGACGTCGGCGATGTTGCGGACTTGCGACGTCAAGTTCGACGCCATGAAGTTGACCGAGTCGGTCAGGTCCTTCCAGGTGCCGGCTACGCCGACCACCTGCGCCTGACCGCCGAGCTTGCCTTCCGAACCGACTTCGCGCGCGACGCGCGTGACCTCCGAGGCGAAGGCGTTGAGCTGGTCGACCATCGTGTTGATGGTGTTCTTGAGCTCGAGGATCTCGCCGCGTACGTCGACGGTGATTTTTTTGGAGAGGTCGCCCTTGGCCACGGCGGTGGTGACGTCGGCGATGTTGCGGACCTGCGACGTCAGATTCGAGGCCATGAAGTTCACCGAATCGGTGAGGTCTTTCCAGGTGCCGCTGACCCCCGCGACCTGCGCTTGTCCGCCGAGCTTGCCTTCGGACCCGACTTCGCGTGCGACGCGGGTGACTTCCGAGGCGAAGGCGTTGAGCTGGTCGACCATCGTGTTGATGGTGTTCTTGA
>DATJUC010000275.1:0-2947 GCA_035502675.1 Candidatus Acidiferrales bacterium
TGTTCCATGTCGGGCACGATCTCGTTGTTGACCAGCTGCGAGAGCGCGTCGGGCGTCAGGGAGCGCGACGTCACTACCAGCGTCGCCACGGTCGGCTCACCCGGGTCGAAGCTGCCGATGGTGGGCGTCACTAAGTCGCTCGGCAGATTCCCCTCGGCCGACTGAACGCGGTTTTGTACCTCCACCAGGTCGGTCGTCTTGTCGGAGTTGAGGGTAAAGGTGGCGGCGATCGTCGCTTGGCCGTTTTGAATCGTCGAGTTGAGGTGATCGAGGTTCGGCGCCCCGGCGATCGCGTCTTCGAGCGGCCGAACGATCGCGTCGCGGATTTCGGTGGGCGATCCGCCGGGATAGCTGGCCCGCACGACGATCGTCGGGAAATCGATGTTCGGGAACTGCTGGTTGACCAGGGTCGCGTACGCGAACACGCCGCATAACGCAACCGCCGCCAGGGCCACCATGACCAGCGTTGGGCGATTGACGAAGACGCGCGTGATTCGCATGCGCTAGGGGCCGCCGAGATCCTCGCCGGCGGTAATGCCGAGCTGACCGTTCGAGATGACGGTGACCCCCGGTTTGAGCCCCGTCACGATCGACGTCGTGCCGTCGCCCGAGACCTCGCGCACGTGTACGAGCGTCGCGGTGTCGTTCTGATCCGTCATGATGCTCGTGTGCGAGTCGTCCAAGAAGGCCGCGGTCGGCACCGCGACGCCGGTCGCGCTGGGCAGATCGATCTTTCCGGTCACCGGCAAGCCGGCGGCGAGCTTTCCGCGGGTTCCGTAGACGATCACCTTGACGGTAAAGTTGGTCGAGCCGGGCTGAACTTGCCCGAGGACGCCGACCACGCGGCCGTTGTAGGACGCCGCCCCGTCTCCGACCACCGACACGGCGACCGGCGCGCCTTGGTGAACGCGGAACACGTCCGCGCTCGATGCGTTGAGCTCCGCGTACACCGGATCGACTTGCTGCAAGACGAAGATCGTGCGCGATCCGGGATATTCGCCGGGGTTGAGGTTCCGGTTCACCACGACGCCGTCGATCGGCGAAACGATCGTGCCGCGCGAGATCTCGGCGGCGAGCTGGCGCGCCTGCGCGCGAGCCGAAGCCGCATCTTCGCGCGCCGACGCGATCGTCGAGGCTTGCAAGCCCTGCTGCATCGTACCGTTCGTCTTGACCGCAACGACCGCCGAGTCGAGCGACGCCTGATCGGAGCGGACGTTCGACTGATAGACGCTGGTGAGCGTCCGCTGCGTTTGCAGCGTCTGCAGCGGAATGTAGCCTTGCTGTTCCAGCGCCTGATCGCGAGCGAGGTCGAGTTGCGCCTGCTGCAGGTTGGACTGCGCCTGCGCCAACGCTTCGCGCGCGTTCGCGACCGTATCGGGCCCCTGCGTGATCGTTTGCTGCGCGGTGTAGACGGTTTGCGAAGCCTTCTCCTCGTCCGAACGCGCGGTGTGCAAGTCCGACTCGTACTGCGCCTGCAGATCGGAAACGTCGAGGGTCGCGATCACCTCACCTCGATAGACGCGATCGCCTTCGTTCACGTTCACGGTGGCCGTGGGTTCGCTCAACGCGTTGCTCAACTGGACGTTGAGGTACGGGGCCACGATGCCCGAGATCGTCAGCGTCGGGTGGATCGTCGAAACGCGCGAGGTCGTCGTCGGGATGGGAGGCGCCTCGCCCTGGAGCCCGCCTCGATTGCGTCCTCCGCGGGCCCCGCAAGCAGCCAGGCTGAAGGCGCACAACAGGGCGCAGCCCGCCGACAGGACGCGGGTTATGGCCGGAGTCTTCACGCGTTTGGTTTTAGCCGGGCCCCTGCGAGGCACCCGGCGAGCTGCCGCCGTTCATCCGCCCGAAGCCGGGCCTGCCGCCGACCATCAGCACGTTGCTGAAGCGGCGAACGCGCCCGAAACTCTCGTGAAAGGTCCCGGTTACGCTGACCGGCGAGCCGTCGGCCACCGTGGCGGTCGCGCCGAACTGAACGACGCGAATGCACTGCGAATCGCAGAGCTGATAGGTTAGAAAGGTGTGGCCGCGGCGCGTCCGCGTCAGCGGATTCTTTGCGGTCCCGCTCACGTTGACGGTTTCCCCGTCAAAGTTGGTGGGATTCGCGACCAGAGCCGAGGGCGTAGCGGCCTGAGCTTTCGAGCCGCAACCGGCGCCGAAGGCGAGCAAAAGCGCCGCAGATGCCAGCAGCGACGCGCGTTGGACCATCGTCGTAAACAACATCGAGTATTCCTTTGGCGGTAAGCCTAGGGCAAAAGCCTGAGACACATCTAGGAGCCCAAAGCGGCGGTAAGCTCGGCCAGCCAACGACGGTAGCGGTCGCTTCGGCCGACCGAACTCGCGTAGAGCGGCCGGCGGACGGCGGCCGCGCTGGCGGTCGAGACGATCCGCCGGCTGCGATGAAAGTCGAGACAGCCGTCCATCCATTCCAGACCGCAGTGCTCGACGATTCGGCGCGCCTCGCTCTCGGCGTCGCTGACGAGCGACTCGTACCGGACTTCCAGCAGCATCCCGGGCGGCAGGACGTCGTGCCAATGCCGCGCGAGCGCGGCGTACGCCCGATAGTATCGCCCGAGCTCGCCCAGATCGTAGCTATAGGCCATTCCCTCGCGGAAGCACTGCGCGTAACACGAGAAGCATGCATCCAGCGGATCGCGCCGGACGTAGACGACGCGCGCGTTCGGCAACGCCGCGGCGACGATGCCGAGCAGCTCGAGGTTGCTCAAGGTTTTGTCGGTCACGCGCGCCGCGGCGTGTCGAGCGACGACGCGCTCGACGTACTCCGAGCCGATCGCTCCGAAGAACGCGGCGGTACGCTCCGCCGCATCGGCCGGGAAGCTTGCGCCGGTCCAGCGTGCTTCCACGATTCGTCCCAGCTCGGCGATCTCGCCGCACGCCGCAACGTTCGGATACATGGACAGGATCTGTTCGACCAGCGTCGTTCCCG
>DATJUC010000276.1:0-10035 GCA_035502675.1 Candidatus Acidiferrales bacterium
TCGTCGTTCGCTTCGTGCGTCCGGCGGCCGACGCGGTCGCGCGAACCGCGAAGCGGCTTCTCCCTTCGAACGCCGCCGAGCGCGCCGCCTCAGAACGAGGCTGATGCCGGCGCGGGGCGGTTTGTGGAAATGGTTCTCCGAGCGGAACGTCACGTACGCGCTCAAGGTTCTCATGCTGCTCGTGCTGGCATTTTTCGCCGGCGAGTTCGTCGTGAACGTTCTCGAGCGCATCAGCGGCGTTATGTACGTGCTGATCGGCTCGACCTTTCTCGCCTACATCATCTATCCGGCCATCGCGTGGATGCGACGCCGCCTGCCGCGCGTGCCGCTCGCGCTGGCCATCGCCGTCGTCTACGCCGTCATCGTGCTGGCGCTCGCGCTTTTCGCGTTTTTCCTGCTCCCGCAGTTCGTCAACGACTTCACCGGATTCGTGGCGCACTACCCGGTGATGGTGGATCGGTTTCACCACTTCGTCAACGATCCCAACGACCCGGTCGCCTCGCACCTTCCGCTGGTGGTGCGTCACCTCGTGGCGCGCATACCCTCGGAGTTGGCGCTGTGGCTGCAAGCTCGCAGCATCGGGGCGTTCACGCACATCGTGCCGGTGCTGTTCGGTGCCTTCGCCGTCATCGCAACGTTCGTTCTCATCCCGATGCTGACCGCGTACTTGATCCTGGACCTCGATAACCTCAAGGCGTCGCTGTCCGCGGTGGTTCCGCCCGAGCGCTGGCGCGCGACGCTGAGCCTGCTGGCCGATTTCGATGCCGTCGTGGGCGGATTCGTGCGCGGGCAGATGCTGGTCGCCGCTTCGGTGGGCGTGCTGATCACGATCGCGATGCTGATCTTGCACGTCCGCTACGCGTTCTTGCTCGGCTTGATCGCCGGCATCGGCGACTTGATTCCGTACGTCGGCGCGGTCCTGGCGTTCGTTCCGGCGTTCGCGTCGGCGATCACCGACAACGGAATCGTCAACGCCCTGCTGGTCGCCGCGGCGTTCGTGCTGATCTTCGAAGCCGAAGGGCACTTCTTGGCGCCGAACATCGTGAGTAAAACGGTGCGCTTGAGTCCGTTCGCAGTGCTGCTGGCGCTGCTGATCGGAGGTTCGCTCGCGGGATTGGCGGGCGTTCTCATCGCGGTGCCGGTTGCCGGCGTGCTGCGCGTGATCGCGTTGCGGGTGTTCCCTCGGCCGAAAGAGAACGCGCCACCGTGAGCCAAACGCTGCAGTCCGCACGCCGAGTCGACGTCGTGGGCGTTCCAATGGACCTGGGCGCCAGCCGGCGAGGCGTCGACATGGGACCGTCGGCGGTCCGTTACGCCAAGCTGCACGAGAGACTGCGAAGCCTCGGCATCGACCGGATCGTCGATCACGGGAATTTGCAGGTTCCGATTCGCGAGTCGGCCGACGTCGCGGACGCGTCGGCCAAGTTCTTCGACGTCATTTCCGAGGTTTGCGACGCGCTCTCGGCGGTCGTCGAGAGCGCGGTGCGCGAAGGCGGCGTGCCGATCGTTCTGGGCGGCGATCACTCGATCGCGATGGGAACGCTGGCCGGCTTGACGCGAGCGCGTTCCGAACCGCCCGGACTGGTGTGGATCGACGCGCACGCCGACATCAACAATCCGCAAAGCTCGTCGTCGGGCAACGTCCACGGCATGCCGTTGTGGTTCGCACTGCAGAACGGATACGCCGTGGCGTCGAGGACCGTGCAGATCGGCTTGCGCGACGTCGATCGCGGCGAAAAGCAGCTGTTGCGCGACTGCGGCGTACGCGCGTTTTCGATGACCGACGTCGACAAGGTGGGCATGATGCGCGTGATGGAAGACGCGCTGCGCGTTGCCGGCGACGGCGGCCGTCCGATTCACGTCTCGTTCGACATGGACGCCATCGACCCGAGCGAAGCTCCCGGAACCGGGACTCCGGTGAAAGGCGGCCTGAGTTATCGCGAAGCGCATCTCGTGATGGAGATGCTCTACGAAAGCGGACGGTTGGGGTCGATCGAAATGGTCGAGATCAACCCGATCCTCGACCACCGCAATCAAACCGCCGCGTTGGCCGTCGGTTTGATCTGCTCGGGCCTCGGAAAATCGATCCTTTGACGATCGCGCCGCGCGCGACGCTTTAGAGCTTGATGGTCGCGCGGCCTTCGCAGGAAATGCCGCCGCCGCAGACCGCCGGATCCCAGCTGGCGTCGGCCAGCAGCGACGCGATGCGAGCCTGCGTCGACGCGTCGATCGGCGGAACGAAGGCCACGTTTTCGGTGCGCCCGTCTTCGTCGACGGTGACGATCAGCGTTACGTGCACGCCCAAACTCTGGAGCTGCTTGCGGACCTCCGGATCGAGCACCGGATCGGGTTGCTCGGCGGTGAACGGCATCAGGCCGCCTTGGCGGTGACGGTCGGTCGTGGCAACCGCCGGCGGCGGCGTGGGGGTCGGAACGGGGGCCGAGCTAGGCTCGCCGGTCGATGCTCCGGCAGCCGAAACGTCGGCAACGGTCGGGGCGCTGGAGTCGAGGTGCGAAATGGCCGGCGGCGGCGACGCGATGCGACGATGGGAGGTGTGCGCGAGCTCGTTGCGAGTCGCAAAGGTCACCTTGGGGGTCGGCGCGCGATGCGGCGCCTGGGCGCGCGGCTGGGGGCGCGGGCGTGGATGCGGCGCGATCACCAGGTGCGTGATCCGAACGAAACTGATCGTCTCGACGCTCGGCTCGGGCGAAGCAGTCCAAGCAAGCGCGGGGATGCACAGTGCGACCGCGACGTGCACGAGCACCGAGGCACCCAGCGCTCGCCACATCAAACCCGAACCCGGGGTCCCAGCCATTCTCGCTCCTTCGAGGAGTCAACGCGCAACCGCTTCCGGCCGTGACGTTGTCGGAGGCCGCATGATCGATACCGGAATCGTCCTTTACCAAGCCGAGTGGTGTCCGTACTGCGCGCGCGTGCGCCAAGCGATGACCGACCTTCTGCTCGACTACAAGATCGTCAACGTGCCCCAAGACCACGCTTCCCGCACCGTCGTCAAAGACGTCTTCGGCGTGACCGGGATTCCGTCGATGACCGACGGCGACGTCAAGATCGCCGACGACGACCAAGCCATCATCGAGTACCTGGAAAAGAAGTACCGGCGCTAGGGTTCGAAGCGGCCGAGCTCCGCCCCCCACGAGTCCCAGCCGGGCACCGCCTCGCGCGCGAAGAGCTCGATCCGAGGCCGGTCGCCGCACAGGCGCACGATCATCTCGCGAAAGACCGCCGGCTTCCGGCTGTGCTCGGCCCGAGGATGCAGCACGACTTGCGCCTGCGCGAGATCGTGCAGCGGAAACGGACGTCCGGTCGCGTGGTTGGTCGCCGCCAAAACGAACTCTGTGGTCGGCTTGGTGAACGTTGGGGCGACGCCTTGCCCGGCGATGATGGCACCGCGCCGATTCGTCTTGACCCACACGTAGAGCACCCCGCGAAACGTCAGGCCCCACCGTGCGATCAGATCCATCGCGAAGTTCAAACGCGGCCCGGTCGCCCAGAGAAACAGCGCGGCGCGCTTGGACATGACGTCGCGCACGGGAAGCTCGGCGAGCCGCTCCTGCGACATCAGCGGATAATGTTTCGCCGCGGCGGCGTCCTTGATTTGACTGCCGTAATAGAACCACGGCGGATCGGCGTAGACGATGTCGTAGCGCCGGTGCGGAAACGGCGGCAGCGCCAGATGTTCGGAGGCGACGCTGCGCGCCGCCAGCCGCGCCAGATGCCGGCGATTTTTCTCCGAAGGACCGGCCACGCTATCGTCCCCGCATCGCGGCCGCCAGGCCGCCGGCCACGAGCGCGCCGGCGAGCGTCGCTGCCAAGTTGATCGCATCGTTTTCGATCCACCCGGCGCCGCGCCGCAAAACGGTCGGCGAACCGCACGCGTGCGGATTGGTTTCGCATGCGCGCCCGCATTGCGGACAGTAGCGCAACGCTTGCAGGGTCGCACCCAGGAACGAATCGGCGAACGCGCCGGCCACTCCGCCCGCGGCCACTGCGAGAAAGGGACCGACCGCGCACGCCTGCGCGATCGCGCCGACGAACGCGGCTCCGGCGATCGTGGCGGCGGTTCCCAGCAGCGTGACGCCGCCCGAAAGTCCGGTCGGGACCGGCGCGAACGTGACGATCGAGCGCGGCGCTTGGCGCGAGAGCGTTCCGATTTCGGTGGCCCACGTGTCGGCCGCCGCAGCTGCGAACGCGCCGGCGAAGGCCGCGGCCATCGGTGCGCCGGCCCAAGGCGCGAGCAGCATGCAGCCGGCGGCGACGCCGCCGTTGGCAAGGACTTGCCAAGCGTCGCGCGCGCCCGGCTTTCCGGCGTCGATCAAGGATCGCTTGCGCGCGCGGCCGGCCCGCGAGAGTGCCGCCGACGTAAGAAAGAACGCAAAGAGGACTGCGGCGCCGGGCCAGCCGCCGATCCCGAAAACGATCGTGCCGACGGCGAAAGCGGCCAGCGCGCCGTCGCGCGTCAGCACGTGCGCCTGGTACGCGGCCAAGCCGACGGCTCCCGCAAAGATCGCGCCTTCAACGGCGCCGATGAAGCTCACGCCGTTTGTGAAAGATGCGCTTCGAGCGCGTCGAGCAAGCCTTGCGCGGTCGACGTTTCGGCGACGACGTCGACGTGCAGGCCGGCTTCGCGTGCGGCGCCGGCGGTGACCGGTCCGATGCAGGCGACGACTTTGTCGCGCATCGCATCCGGCGCACCGGCGCCGATCTGCTCCAGCAGTCCGGCGACGCTGCTCGCGCTCGCAAACGTGACGACGTCGGCCGCGGCCAGATTGGCGGCGAAGGCCGGATCGTAAGGCACCACGGTCTTGTAGGCTGCGACCACGTCGCAGGCGACGCCGGCGTCGGACAGCATCCGGGGCAGCACGTCGCGCGCTTCTTGCGCTCGAAAGACGAGAACGCGGTCGCCGGGCCTCAACGCCTCGATCAGTGCGCGCGCGAGCTCCTCGCCGACGTAAAGCGCCGGTACGAGGTCGGCTCGAATCCCGCGCTCGCGCAGCCGTCGCGCGGTCGTGCTGCCGATCGCGGCGACCTTGCGGCCGGCTAGGTAACGGGCATCGGCGTCGAGCGCTTCGATCCGGTCGAAGAATGCGTCGACCGCGTTCTGCGACGAAAAGACGACCCAGGCATAGCGGGCGAGTTCGTCGATCGCGCGGTGCGCCCGATGCGGATCGTCGGGCGGCGCGATCGAGATTGCGGGGGCGACGACCGCCACGCCGCCGCGCGCGCTCACGGCGGCGGCGAAATCGCCGGCTTGCTGGGGTGCGCGCGTGATCAAAACGCGCTTTCCGGCGAGCGCGGAAGCGCCGCTATCCGCCGGCATCGGCTGCCAGCGCGTCCGGCAGCAGGTCGGCGATGCGTTCGGCCAGATGCAAGTCGAAGAGCTCGTCGAGCACGCGCGCGTGCGACAGCACCTCGTCGCGATCGAGGCTCGCTTTTTCGCGAATCTTGAGGATCACCGAGTGCAGCAGCTTCGAAACGATCGTCATGGTCGCGCCTTCGACCAGGGCGCGCTCGCGCGGCGTCAGCTCGGGGCAGCGCGCGAACAGCCGCTCCAGCTCGGCCGAGCGAATCGTTTCGGCTTTTTGCGTCAGCGTCGCGATGACCGGCACCGTGATGCGCGAGCGATACCAGTGCGCGAACCCGTCGACGGCCGCGCCCACGATCGTCTCGACGGCGGGGATCGCTTCGCGGCGCGTCTCGAGATTGCGATCGACGACCGACTTCAAGTCGTCGATGTCCACCAATGCGACGTTGGGAATCTCGGCGATCGCCGGATCGGCATCGCGCGGCACGGCGATGTCGACCACCAGCAGCGACCGGCCGGGACGTTGCGCCATCGCGGGCGCAACCAACGCGGGAGTGAGCACGAAATCCGAGGCTCCGGTCGAGGCGAGCACGACGTCGGCCGTCGCCACGGCGCGGCCGAGGTCCGTCACGTCGATCGCTTCCCCGAACCCGGCGTCGCGGACGACGTCGCGCGCGTTGGCGAGCGTCCGGTTCGCAACGATCACGTGCGCCGCGCCTTCTTGGCGCAGCCGCCGGACCGCGGTTCGGCCCATCTTGCCGGCGCCCACGATGACGATGGAACGGCCGGCCAGCGTTCCGAGCCGCGTCCGCGCCGCTTCGACGGCGGCTCCGGCGACGGAGACGGACTCGCTGCCGATCGCGGTCTGCGAACGCGCCGTCTTCCCGACTGCGAGCGCCTCGCGGAAGAGCTTGTGGAGGCACTTGCCGATCGATTCGGCCCGCTGCGCCTGCACGTACGCGTCCTTGACTTGGCCGAGAATCTCGGCTTCGCCGACGAGCATCGAATCCAAGCCGCTGGCGACGCGAAACAGATGCTCGACGGCCTGCCGCCCCAGCAGCGTGTACAAGAACGACTCGATGTCGTAGCCGGTGGTGCCGTGGCGAAAGTTGCTCAAGAACGATTTGATTTCGGCGACGCCGGACTCGTAGTCGTCGAGATCCGCGTAGATCTCGAGGCGCCCGCAGGTTTGCAGCATGACGGCTTCGCGGACGGTGCGGTAGTCGCGCAGCGCGACCAGCGCTTCGCCCATTCGCGATGACGGGAAAGCGTGACGTTCCCGCACCTCGACCGGCGCGGTGTGATGCGATAGCCCGATGCACACGATCGGCATCAGAGGCTCTCGGCTTTCGCGGCGAGATCGACGCTCAGACGGTGCGTCAGGATCGACATCTCGCCGGCCAGATCGACGTTGCGTACGACGACCGGCGCGCGCAGGTGCAGCGGCGCCGGTGCGAAGTTCAGAATCGCGCGCACGCCGAGCGCGGCCAAGCGCTGCGCGCTTTCCTGCGCCGCCTCTGCGGGTACGGCCACGACGCCGATGTTGCAGGGGGTTTCGCGCAGGACGCGCTCCATGTCGTCGACGCTCGAGACGGCGATCTCGTTCCAGCGCTGTCCGATCACGCTCGGCGCCCGGTCGAAGATGGCCGCCACCCGAAACCGCGCCTCGCGCGCGCTGATGAACGACGCGAGCGCGTGCCCGAGGAACCCGAATCCCACGATCGCGATGCGCCAGTCATGCTCCAATCCTAAGACCCAAGCGAGCTGGTCGACAAGCGGATCGATCGCATATCCTTGACCTCGCCGCCCGAGTGGGCCCAGGGCCGACAGGTCCTTGCGGATCTGACTGCTGGCAATCGTATGCCCCAGCAAGGCGGCCAGTCCGTGCGAGGTCATCGTGACCTTGCCGGCGGCTTGCGCTTGCCGCAGCGCCCGGTGGTAGGCGTACAGCCGGGGTATGGAAACGCCGAGCGGCTCCCCGTCGAAGCGTACGGCCGAAGGCGTGGCGGGCGGCCGCGGCCGAGCGCTCGGATCGATCACGTTGCGGCCGCCACGATGCCGCTCAGCGCCGCGTCGGCGGCTGCCAGCGTCGTCTCGACGTGGCGCGTGGTGTGAGCGGTCGACAGAAATCCGGCTTCGAATTGCGAGGGCGCGAGGTAGATTCCGCGGTCCAGCATGCGCGCGAAATAGCGCGCGAAGAGCTGCGTGTCCGAGGTCATCGCGCTGCGCAAGTCGGTCACCGGTCCGGGTGTGAAAAACGTGCCGAACATCGATCCGGCATAGTGCGAGACGTGCGCAACGCCGTGTTTCGACATCACTTCGTGCAAGCCGTCGACCAGGAGCCGCGCCAAGACTTCGAGCCGGTCGTAGAGGGTCGCGTCGTCGCGAACGGCCCGCAGCGTCGCGATGCCGGCCGCCATCGCCACCGGATTGCCCGACAGCGTTCCGGCTTGGTAGACGGGCCCGTCGGGTGAAAGATATGCCATGACGTCCGCGCGTCCGCCGAACGCTCCGACCGGAAGGCCGCCGCCGATGACCTTGCCGAGCGTCGTGAGATCGGGACGTACGCCTTCGCGTTCCGACGCACCGCCTCGCGCGACCCGAAACCCGCTCATGACCTCGTCGAAGATCAGCAGCGCGCGGTACCGCGTGCAGAGCTCGCGCAGGCGCGCCAAGTACCCGGGCTGCGGAAGGACGAGTCCCATGTTTCCCGGGTACGGCTCGACGACGATCGCCGCGATCGCTTCGGGTTCTGCTTCGAAGGCCGCAGCGACCGCGTCGACGTCGTTGAAGGGCAGCACGATCGTGTTGCGCGCGACCTCGTCGGTGACGCCCGGAGAACTGGGAACGCCGTTGGTGAGCGCGCCGCTGCCGGCGGCAATCAAAAACTCGTCCGCGTGACCGTGATAGCAGCCGGCAAATTTCACGATCTTCGGGCGCCGCGTGAACCCCCGGGCCAAGCGTGCCGCGCTCATCGTCGCCTCGGTTCCGCTGGATACGAAGCGCAAGCGCTCGATGCCGGGCATCATCCCGACGATCAGCTCGGCCAGCTCGGTCTCCAGCTCGGTCGGCGTTCCGAACGAGACCCCGCGCGCCGCCGCCGTCGCGATCGCCTTGACGACGGCGGGGTGCGCGTGACCGAGAATCAGCGGTCCCCACGACAGCACGTAGTCGACGTATTCGTGACCGTCGAGATCCTGCAAGATGGCTCCGCTGCCGCTTTTCATGAAAATCGGCGACGATCCGACGGCCTTGAACGCGCGAACCGGCGAGTTGACGCCGGACGCGATCACGTTCCGGGCGCGCGCGAACGCGGCGATCGACCGTTCGACGTTCACGTGCGAGCTCGCCGGCGCGATTCGACCGCCCGCTCCCAATCGCCCGACGTGTTGACGTTCGCAAAGTAGCGTGACGGCACGCGCACGCGGCGCGAGCGGAGCCGTTCGACGAAGTCGTGCATCGCCGCTCGATGTTCGCCTGCGGTCGTGAAGGCGTGGTGAAGAACTGCGGAACGCTCGTAGAACGCGGCCAGCGGCTCGATTCGGCCGTCGTGCTCGGGAACGACCGCTTCGTCACCCTCCTCCCAGGCCGCCGCGAGGGCCGCGGGCAGCGTCGCGTCGACGTTCGGCTCGTCGCCGGCGACGACGAAGATGCGTTCCTGCGGGATGGCTTCGCAAGCCGATAGCAACGCGTAGAACGGTCCCCGGCCGGGCCAGCGGTCCAGCAGCAGCGGGCATTCCAGCCGTGCGTCGACGTCCGGCGCGAACGAGCCTTTCCCGGCGACGTAGACCGGCATTCCCGTTTGGCGCATGGCTCGGTACACGTGCAGCAGCAGGGGCGTCCCGTCGAGTTCCCGTTCGAGCTTACCGGGAAACCGCCGGGCTTCGCCGCCGGCCAGAATCAATGCGGCTGCGGTCTCAGGCATGGCGGGCCGCGTACTCTTTGGCGAAATAGGTGATGACGACGTCGGCGCCCGCGCGAACGAACGAGGTCAGCACTTCGTCGACCGCGCGTTCGCCGTCAAGCCAGCCGTTGGCCACCGCAGCCTTGATCATCGCGTACTCGCCGCTGACGTTGTATACGGCGATCGGAACGTCGAAGGCGTCGCGCGCCGCGCGTACGACGTCGAGATAGGGGAGAGCGGGCTTGACCATCACCAGATCCGCGCCTTCCGCGATGTCGAGCGCGATCTCGCGCAGCGCTTCGCGCGCGTTGGAAGGATCCATCTGGTAGGTGCGACGGTCGCCGAACTGCGGCGTCGATCCGGCGGCGTCGCGAAACGGGCCGTAAAACGCCGAAGCGTATTTGGCGCTATACGCCAAAATCGCTACGTCGGTCGCTCCGCGCGCGTCCAGCGCCCGGCGAATCGCTTCGACGCGGCCGTCCATCATGTCGGAGGGGGCCACCACGTCGACGCCGGCTTCGGCGTAGGTCACGGCGGTGCGAACCAGCAACTCGACGCTGGCATCGTTATCGACCTCCCCCTTGGAGTCGAGCACGCCGCAGTGGCCGTGGTCGGTGTATTCGCAGTTGCAGACGTCGGCGACGACGGTCATCTCGGGCAGCGCGCTCTTGATCGCGCGAATCGCCGTCTGAACCACGCCGTTTGGGTCGTAGGCGCTCGAAGCGATCGCATCCTTGCGGGCTGGAATGCCGAACAGCAAGACGCTCTTGACGCCCAACCCGAAGAGCTGGCGCGCTTCGTCGACGGC
>DATJUC010000277.1:0-7788 GCA_035502675.1 Candidatus Acidiferrales bacterium
CGTAAAACTCGGGACCGTACTTTTGTTTGACGGTTTCACCGCCTTTTTGCCCGGCCTCCCGGACGGACATTCCACTCCCCCGCTTGGGGCGCTCTGGCGTGCCTGACATCGATTTGTTCACCTTGTTCTCTCAACCGTCCCGAGGAGGACGGCAATCTCCTTACTTATATTAGAACGCAAGTTCGGGTCCGGAGGTTGGCATCACGTGAAAAGGCTTGGTTTACTCGCCAAGGGCGCATTGTTGGGCGCCTTAATGTTGGGGGCTGCCGCCAGCCCGTCGCCTTCCCTTCACATCCTGCAGCTGGAGCATGAACGTTCGCTGAACGACGGCTCGCTGGCGCAACTGCTCGATTCCCGCGACCAGCGGGTGGCCGTCCGGGCGGCCCTCGCCATCGGCCGCACCAAGCGAGCCGCGGGCGAGGACGCCTTGGAGGCGCATCTTTCGGATCCCCGGCCGGCCGTTCGCGCGATGTGCGTCTACGCGATCGGACTGCTGGCGACCGGACAGGCGGCCGACCGGCTTCCGGCGCTGTTGGCCGATCCGAACAGCGCGGTTCGCGTGGCCGCGCTCGATGCGGTCGCACGTTACGAGGCGGCCAAGCGGTTCGGCACCGCCGAGACGACGGCTCAGACGGCAGTCGCCCAGAGCCTGGGCGCGGACAGCGACGCCGTCGTTCGGGCCCGCGCCGCCACCGCGCTGGTCGAATTCAGCGACGCTCCGACCGGAAACGCCGCCGCGGCGGCCCTTGCCGGCGCATTTCGGCACGATACCGACGAAGCCGTCCGCTGGCACGCGATGTGGTCGATCTATCGCGGCTACGCGACGCTGGTCGACAAGCGCACGATCGTCGACGCGCTGCACGATCGAGACGAGCTCGTTCGCATCGAAGCCGTCCGCGCGATGGCGCGCCTCAAGGGGGCGGGGAACGCCGCGCTGGTCGCTCCGTTGCTCGACGATCCGTCCTGGCGCGTCCAGGAACAGGCCGGCGAGACGATCCGAATTCTCGACGGCAAGCCGCCCATGCAGCATTGGACCTCGATTCCGCCGTACGTGCACGTTCCCGCCCCGGCACCCGATCCGTATGCGAAGCTCGCGCCGCTGCCATGGCCGCGTCTCGAAGGCAAGCCGGCGGCGCCTCAACCCGATCAGGCAATCTTCCAGCCGGCGCTCGATCCCACGTCGGCATTCGAAATGACCGAGCCCGCGGCCGGCCTGCATCCGCGCGTTCGCATCGTGACGACCAAAGGCGATCTCTACGTCGCGCTGTATCCGGAATGGGCGCCGCTCACGGTCGCCAACTTTCTCAACCTGGCCGCGCGCGGATACTACAACGGCAACCGCTGGTTCCGCATCGTCCCCGACTTCGTGGTCCAGACCGGCGACCCGCACGACAACGGCGAAGGCGACGCCGGTTACACGATCGGTGCCGAAGAGAATCCGCTCGAGCAGCGCAGCTACGTGATTTCGATGGGGCTCAACTACGACGACAAAACCAACACGCCGATTCGCGATTCGGCCGGATCTCAATACTACGTCACGCTCTCACCGCAGCTGCATCTGGATCGCGATTTCACGGTCTTCGGTGCGGTCGTGTCGGGTTTCGACGTGCTCGGGCGGCTGATCGAGTCGGATCGCGTGATCCGGATCGAGCGGCTGGCGGACATCGCGCTCTAGCCGCTAAAACTGGTGCTTGGAGTCGAGCAAGATCGTCACCGGCCCCTGATTGACCAGCTCGACGTCCATGTCGGCGCCGAACTCACCGTACGAGACCGGAACGCCGAACCCGGCGAGCCGTTCGCCGGCGAGCTCGTAGAGCTCGCGAGCGAGCGGCTCTTTTGCGGCCCTGACGAACGACGGCCGGCGTCCTTTGCGCGCGTCGCCGTGGAGGGTGAACTGCGAGACGAGCAAGACCGATCCGGCGACGTCCACGACGCTGCGGTTCATCAGTCCCCGGTCGTCGCGGAAAATGCGCAAGCCGGCAACTTTTTCGGCCAGCCAGCCGGCGTCGCGGGGCTCGTCGCCGGCTTCCACCCCGACGAGAACCAGCAGCCCCGGCCCGATTTCGCCGGCGATGCGGCCGCTCACGCGAACGCTCGCGCGCGAGACCCGCTGAACGACCGCTCTCATCGAGCAATCTCCGGACGATTGCGACCGCGCTTCCCGGCCGGGGCGACCGCTTCAGCCCAGGCACCGTCTTTCGCGACGCGCTCCACCCTATCGCGAGAAGATCGAGGAGAGCGCGAAGAACGCGTTCTCGCGGCGCTCCAGAACCCGCCGGTAGAAATAGCCTGCCCAGTGCGTCCCGAAAGGCACGTAGATGCGCACGCGGTAGCCTTGGGCGACGAGTTCGCGCTGGACCTGCGGGCGGCATCCGTAGAGCATCTGAAACTCGAAGCGATCGCGGGCGAGGTTCTCGCTTTCGGCGACGTGTTTGACGGCGGCGATCAGGCGACGGTCGTGCGTCGCGATCGCCGGATAATTGCCGCGCAACAGCAGCTCGCGGGCCAGCTCGAGGTAGCGCGTGCGGATCTCGGGCATGCTTTTGATCGCGATCTCGGGCGCCTCGTTATAGGCCCCTTTGCAAAGGCGCACCCGCTGGCCGAGTTCGATCGCGCGCGCCACGTCGCCGGGCGTGCGCTTCAAGTAGGCCTGGAGCACGATCCCGACGTTGCCGGCGACGGCAAACGCCTGGTCCGCGATGCGCAGGGTGATGCCGGTGACGGCCGATCCTTCCATGTCGATGCGGACGAAGGGATCGGGATTGCGCCGCGCGCGTTCCATGATTGCGAGTAAGTTCTCCAGCGCGAAGCGCTCGTCGACGAGCATGCCCATGGCCGTGAGCTTGACCGAGACGTTGGATTCGACGCCGGAGTCTCCAATCGCATCGAGCATTTCGAAGTACGCGTCGCGCGTCTTGAGCGCCGACTCGCGCTCGAGCACGTCTTCTCCGAGGAAGTCCAGCGTCGCGCTCATCCCGTTGCCGTTGAGGGCTCGAACCGCGGCGATCGCGGCGGCGACGTCCTCGCCCGGGACGAAACGTTTGGCCAGAAAATAGAAGTTCTTCGAAAACGTCGAGTCCGGTGCGAAGAACCGATCGAGCCCCGCCATACCGGCGAGTCATACGACGCCGCGGCGCAAAATCCACGCGACCGCCAGCACCAGTGCCGCCATGGCGATGAAACCGTAGGACAGCGCCAGGGCTTCTCGCACGCCTGAGGCTGCGAGCGTTACGTACAGCGCGACCGGCAACGCGGTCGGATGGTACGCGACGACGCTCGTGGCTCCGTACTCGCCGATCGCGCGCAGCCAGGCGAAGGCCACGCCGGCGGCGACGCCGGGCGCGGCGTTCGGCAAGGCGACCCGCGCGAAGATCTTCCATTCGCTCGCCCCGAGGGTTCGGGCGGCCATCTCGTAGATCGGGTCCACGGCGCTGAAGGCGGCACAGGCGGCGATCGCAACGAACGAGCCGGAGACGAAAAACTCCGCCGTGGCCACGCCGGCCAGCGAATCCGGCACGGCCAGGCCGGCCGACGCGAGCCACGCTCCGAGCGGCGCCCGGATGCCGAAGATGTAAATCAGCATCAGTCCCGACGCGACCGGCGGAAACGCGAGCGGCAACGCCAAGAGGAAGAGTGCGCCCGCACGCAGCCGGCGGTCGGCCCGGCAGAGATAGTAGCCGGCGGGGATTCCCAGAAGGGTGGCCGCCAGGGTTGCGGCGCACGAGGCGATCAGCGAGACGCGCAGCGCCTCCCTGCCGGCCGAGCCGAGAGCGGCAACCGCCTCGGCCGGCGAAATCGTGACCAATACGGCCGCAATCGGCGCGACGACGATCGCGAGCAACGCGATCGCCGCAGCCGGAAAAAGCGGTCCCGGAAACGGACGCGGCATCATCGAAAGTTTACCAAAGCATCACCGGCTAAGCGAGGCGGGGGGATACGAGGCACGAATGGCTGACGAGATGGTGCAACGCAACTGGCGCGTGCTGATTGCCGACGACGACCCCGCAATCTGCACCTTGATCGATACGGTGCTTCGCAAAGGCCCGTACGAGATGATCACCTGCAACGACGCCGAGAGCGCGCTCGTGGCGGTGAAGCGAAACGGTCCGTTCGACATCATCATCTGCGATTTCATGCTGCCCGGCATTTCCGGAATCGATTTGGTCGAGCGGTTGCGCGCGAGCGAGAACACGCGCGGCGTTCCGATTCTCATGATCAGCGGGCACACCAACTACGCAATGGACGGGCGCGCCAAGAACGCCGGGGCCAATCTCTTCCTCAACAAGCCCTTCACGATCTCGCAGCTCCGCACGGCCGTCCACCAGCTCCTCTCCGAATCCTCTCGACGCGACTTTTACTCGGGCTCGCCGGCTAACCGGTAGCGTTGGCTTCCGCCGCCCTCAAGATCGTCGTCGTCGCGTTCGCGCTGGCGCTGGACGTCTTTGCCGTCAGCATCGGGGTCGGCGTTCGCGGCGTGCCGCCCAACGTCAAGGTTCGGATCGGCATCGCGTTTGCCACCGCCGAAGTGCTGATGAACCTGGTCGGTGCCGGCCTGGCGGTGGTGGCCGGCCGGCTGTTCGGAGACGTGGCCGCCTACGTCGGATTCGCGGCCTTGATCCTGCTGGGCGCCTACATGATTCGCGAAAGCTTCGGCGAGCTGCCGCCGGACGCGCGACTCGATCTTTCGAAGGGCTGGGGACTGACGCTGGCCGCGCTCTCCATCAGCATGGATTCGCTCGGAATCGGGTTTTCGATTCTCTACATCGGCGTGCCGCTGCCCGTCGCGCTCACGGTCATCGCCGTGGTTTCGGTTTGTTCGACGACGCTGGGCCTGACGCTGGGCCAACGCCTCGGAAAGATCGCGGAGCGCTACTCGGCGGTCCTCGGCGGAGCGCTTCTGGTGCTGACCGGCGCCGCGTTCGCGTTACTCAAGGCGCTCCACGCCGGCTAGTCAAAGAGCACGGCCATGCCGGTCGGACGCGAGTTGCTGGATCTTTGGCGGGCTTCGGGCGCGCGGTCGCTCTTCGTGGTCGGCATCGGAAAGAACGTCGGCAAGACCGTGACCATGCGCGCCGTCTACGATGCGGCCGGCGCCGGCGACGCGACCGTCGGGTTGACTTCGATCGGGCGCGACGGGGAGGCGTCCGACGCGGGCGACGGGGCGCCCAAGCCGCGCCTCTGGCTTCGGCCGAAAACGGTCGTTGCGACCGCCCGCGACGTGCTGCCGCGTTCGCCGGCCAGCGAGCTCCTCGATTTGCTGAACTTGCCGACGGCTGCGGGTGACGTTTTGTTGGCGCGCGTCGCGCAGCCGGCATATTACGAACTGGTGGGTCCGCCGACCGCGTCGGGAGTTCGCCGCTGCGTCGACGCGTTGCTTAGCCGCTGCGACCTCGCGCTGGTCGACGGCGCGATCGATCGCGTCGCCGCGCTGGCAGGCGGACGCGACGCGATCGTGGTTGCAGCCGGTGCGGCCTCGGCGGATTCGATGAACGATGCGGTGGAACAGGTTCGAGCGCTCGTCCAGCGCCTCGGCGTTCCGCAGTTCGATCCGCACGAGCCGTTCCGGCGCGTCGACGGCGCGCTGACGCCGGCGCTGGCCGCCGATCTGATCGCGGCGCGCGAGCCGCGTCAAATCGTGGTCCGCGATCCGACGCAGATCGCGCTGTCGGGGAAGGCTGCGAGCCACGCGCTCGAGCGTCTGCGCCTGCGTTGCGAACGGCCGCTGCACGCGATCGCGGCGACGATCGCCTCGATCGGTCGCGAGCGCACGTTCGAGCCCAAGGCGTTCGCGCGCGCCGTCGCCGCCGCAACCGGCTTGCCGACCTTCGACGTGTACGCGGAAACGCGCGCGGCGTGAATTACGGATCGCTGCTCGACGCCGCCGGAGCGCAGGCGCTCGCGTTTGCATGGCTGCGCGATGCCGTCGCTCCGGCCGGCGATTACGGGCGGCGCGCGTTCGATCGGCTGGAGCCGTTCGCGCCCGGGCAGGAAGCTGCCGCTGCGGCGCGCGCAGCATCGATCGCGGAACTCGCACGGTCGCTGCCGCTCCAGCGGATCGACGCTCTGCGCGAAGCTTTCGGCGCCGCACCGGATGCTCTCGGCGCGATCGCGCGCGCGTCGATGGGCGATGCGCTGAGCGACGCACAGTTTTTGGAGCTGGTTCGCTGGGGCGACGCCGTGCGCCGCGTCGACGTTTTGCTCGCCGGCTCGGCGCAGGCCCAACCGGTGGCCGGCGAGGCGTTCGAGGCCGTCATGGCGGGTATCGAGCCGGGACGCGCGGGCGCGTTCGGATTCTACCTCGGCGATGCGTTCGACGAACGCTTGCGCGAGGCGCGCGCGCGTTTGGCGGCGCTGCAGGCCGAGTTCGATGCCGCGCGCGGCCGCGAAATTGCGGCCGTTGCCGCCGAGCTGGGGCGCGACGTTTCGACCGACGAGTTCATCGTCATGCGCTCCGACCTCCGCGGCAGCTTGCCGCTGGCGGTGCGCGTTCTGCGGGAGGCCCCGACGTACGTGCTGTGCACGCTGCAATACGGGGCCGCGGCGCTGGCCGCGTTGGAGCGGCGCGACGCCGCGGCGAACGCCGTTGCGGAGGCCGAAGAAACGGTACGCCGGCGATTGTCTTCGCTGGTGCGCGCGCACGCTGCGGCGCTCGACCGCGCGGCAGCCGCGTTCGGCGCGCTCGACGTCGCCGTCGCCGCGGCCCGATTTGCGGCGGTCTACCAGTGCGCCGTTCCGCGCGTCGAGGCGGACGCTCCGTTCGAGTTCGCGGGCGGCCGGTTCTTGCCGCTCGCGCTCGAACTGGAGGTGCAGGGGCGATCGTTTACGCCGATCGACGTGCGTTTGAGCGGCATCGCGGTCTTGACGGGTCCGAACATGGGAGGCAAGAGCGTGTGCTTGCGGACGTGCGGCTTCGTCGCGATGTGCGCCGCGTTCGGCCTTCCGGTGCCGGCGGCCGCCGCGCAGACGCCGCTCTTCGACGAGATCGCGTGGCTCGGCATCGGCAGCGGTGAAGAAAGGCTCGGCGGATTGCTGTCGTCGTTCGCGCGCGAGGTCGTGCGCCTGCGCGACGTGCTCGAGCGCGCCGCACCGCGGCTGTTCGTGCTGATCGACGAGTTCGCACGAACGACGACGCCGAACGAGGGCAAGGCCTTGCTCGTCGCGCTGATCGAGCGGCTGCGCGAGCGGGGCGCGTGCGGAATGGCGGCGACGCATCTTTCCGGCGTCGCCCGCGCCGCCGGCAGCGAGCATTTCGCGGTCAAAGGCCTGCGCGGAATCCCGCAGCGGCCGCCGACGGAAGACCTCAACGAGGCGCTCACGATTCTGGCCGAGACCATGGATTACCGCATCGCGCCGGTCGGCGCCCAGGCCGAGGACCGCTCCGACGCCATCGCGCTGGCGGCGCTGCTGGGACTCGACGACGAGCTCGTCGCCAGGGCGTACGCGGCCCTCTGAGAAGAAGGCAGCATGGATCCGCTGATCATCACGTGTGCGCCGGTCGGAGCCGAGATCACGATCGACCAGACGCCGCATCTGCCGTACACGCCGGCGCTGCTCGCGCAAACCGCGCGGGCGGTTCGCGACGCCGGCGGATCGATCGTGCACGTGCACTGCCGCAACGACGACGGTACGAACACGCACGACGTGGCGCGGTTTCGGGAAGCGTACGACGAGATCCGCGCTTCGAGCGATATCATCGTGCAGTTTTCGACCGGCGGCGCGATCGGCATGACGCCCGAGGAACGCGCCAACGTGCTGGAGCTGCGTCCGGAGATGGCGACGTTGACGTGC
>DATJUC010000278.1:0-9864 GCA_035502675.1 Candidatus Acidiferrales bacterium
GCCAGGCTCGTAGCGAGAAGCAAGTTTCCCCCGACGTACGGCCGTTTCCAGGCGATGATTGCCGCAAACAACACCATCCACAACGCTGCGAAGTCACCGATGAAATAGTTCCAGAAGCGCGCGATTTCGAATGGCCGCGCGGCGAAGACGAGTTCCAGATGCTGGGTTCCCCGGAGAATCGCGAACGTGATGGGCTGCCCGGTGACGGGCTGACCGAGGACCTTGAGCCGGCCGTTGAGGTCCAGCGCGCGCATATCGATGAGGTCGCCGTCGCGCAGGCCCGCGCGATCCGCCGACCCGTCGGGGTCGATCGCGCTAACGACGAGATGAAAAGCGACCGGCGCCGGCCGGAGATATGCGCCCCACATCCCGTACCATGGCGCGGTGCCGGCCGTCCCCGACTGGTCCAAGACGGTGCAGAAGCTGTAGATTATGCCGGCCGCACAAAGCCCGAGCAACGCCGCTCTCCACGTCGCGCGCATGGAGCCCGATTAGCTAGGATCTAGACGGTTGCCTGCACGTCGCTACCCGCGGCGCGAACGCGCGTAGTTGCAATTTTTGGCTAGACCGCGCGCCCGCGTGCGTGCTAAGCCGGAGCTCGCTGGGGTCACGTTGCCGTGACGGCGTCGATTTCTCCTCGGTGGGCTAGCGTTTCGAGAAAATCCGAAGCGTCGACGAGTTGACCTAGTCCAAACGCGCCGCCCTTCCCGGACGCGCCGTTGCACGCGCGATCGAGTGCTTCGACCACTATTGGAGCCGTCACTGCATAGATGTCGCGGCCGGCTACCGTTACGCGACGCCGCGCGTCACCGTTTCGAGCGACCGCGTCGACGACAAATCTTTGGTTCGAGCGGCCGCGTTCGTCCGCCGCGACCGGTTCCGGAGTTTCGGGATTACGAAGGTCGCGCAAAGGCGCTTGATTCAAGTAGTTGCAAACGTCGCGCACCCGAATGTGTCGAGGGATCAGAATCGTCTCGGTAAACGGCAACTCGACGACGTCTTGCGTTCCGAACGGCTCGGAAAAGCTCCACGAAGAAGATCCCGCCGGCCGCATTTTTTGGAGCGTTCCCTCGATAAGCGCGAGCCGAGGCGTCGTGTTGCGCTCGCCCGTGCGGCGGGTGCCCCGCGTCGGAAACCAGCTATCGAGCGCGACGGCGACGTCGATGCGGTCTACCGCGCTCCAGCCATCGCACGCACGCGTCGCCATGAGATCCGCGAGGCCGCCGTAAAAGCCAGTTGCCGGCACGACGAAGACGCCTCGCTCGCGCGCGCGTTCGTCGAACTTCGCGAAGGTATCGAGTGCGCTGCCTTGCTCCGCAGTGAGATCGAAATAGTGAATGCGTGCGCGGAGAGCCGCTTCGATGACCGGGCGGGCGGTGTCGAGAAACGGACCGGCGCAATGGATCACGGCCTCCGTCCCCGAGAAGGCGAGGTCGAGCGACTCCGGCGAGTCAAGGCCGGCCGTTCGGAGCTCCACCCGCCGCTCTTGGAGCGCTAAGGCGGCAGCCGTTTTCGATCGATCCCTCCCGATCGCGATCGGCGTATGACCGCGGCGCAGCAGCTCGGCGATGACGAAGCGCGCGGTGTGGCCCGATGCTCCGTAGACGGCGACGTTCATTGACCCGCTTTCTCAATGCGATACAGACCGGTACGTTTGGTCCCTTGCATTAAAACAGACAGGTCTGTATCATGTCAAGAATGGCACCCCGAATCAAGACGATGGCCGAAGACGATGCCGCCGCCTCCGCTGAGGTGCGAGAGCGTATTTTACGGACGGCTTCGGAGCTGTTCTACCGCGAGGGAGCGCGCGCCGTCGGCGTCGATCTCGTCGTCGAAAAAGCGGGCGTCGCAAAGACGAGCCTTTATCGGTACTTCCGGACCAAGGACGATCTCATCGCGGCGTTTCTCGAACGTGAGGACGAGGAGTTCTGGCGTCAGTGGGACGCCGTCGCGCAGCGTCATCGCACCGGCCCGCAAGCGGAACTCGACGCGCACATGGCGTGGATCGGCGAGCGCCTTGGCCGGAAGAACTATCGCGGTTGCCCGCAGCTGAACATGGCCGCGGAGTTCCCGGAGGCCGAACATCCGGCCCGAGTCGTCGCGCTGTCGCACAAACGAGAGCTTCGCCGCCGCCTCAAGGGCATCGCGGATCGCCTGGGCGTGCGGCACCCGGACGATCTCGCGGCCCAACTGCTGCTTTTAGTGAACGGTGCGTTCGTCAGCTCGCAGGCGATTGCGCCAAAAGAAGCCGTAGCCGTTCTGCTCGCGGCTTCCCACGCACTCGTCGCCGCGGCGCGCGGCTCCTAAGATTTCTTTCGCGAGCTTTTGCGGGTCGGCACCTTGCCGCCGGCTTGCCGAGCTTCGGATAGACCGATCGCGATGGCCTGCTTGCGGCTCGTCACCTTCTTGCCCGAGCGGCCGGATCTCAACTTGCCGCGCTTCATCTCTTTCATGCTGCGCTCGACCTTCTTGCGCGATTTCGCGCCGTATTTGCGCGTCGACTTCTTCTTGCGGGAAGCGCCCTTGCGCGACGACGTTTTCTTCCGCGTCGACTTTTTGCGAGCGGCCGTCTTCTTACGCGAGGGCGCCTTCTTGCGCGAAGTCGACTTCTTCCGGGAAGTCGACTTCTTGCGGGGCGCCATTTAGACGCGTGCTCCGCGCCCGGTGAGCAGGTTGATGACCAGCAGCACGACGCACACGAGAAGAATCAGGTGGATGAGGCCGCCGCCGAAGTGCAATAAGAATCCCACCAGCCAGAAGACGAACAGGATCACGATAATCGTCCAGAGCAGTCCAGCCATTCTATCCTCCCTTCGAGCGTGTGTGCGCTAGGTACCCAGCCTCGCCGCCGTCCAAACAAACGAGCGTGGCGCGGTCCGTCAGCGCCGCGCCTTTTTGCGGCGCGTACCGGTTCCAGCCGGCGCCGTCTTACGGGCGACGCTCTTTCGAGCGGGCTTCTTGCGGGCGGCTTTTTTGCGCCCGCCCGTCGACGAACGTTGCGCCCGTTGTTTGGCCTTTTCCCACTGCTCGCCGATGCCCTCGAGCTCGTCGTCGTCGAAGAGCTTTCGCGCAACCGCGAAGACTTTGGATTCCTCTTCTTCGACGTGATGCTTGACGCTCTCGCCCAGCACTTGCATCTCGGCTTTGAAGCGCTCGTCGGGCTTGCGGCCGGAACGCAGCATCTCCATGAGGCCTTTGGCGGCGGCGTGCTCGGTATAAGCTTCGAAGACGTCGACCCGCTCCTCGCTGTCTTCGGCTTGATCGCGCAGCGGCCCGTAGAATAGGCGCTCTTCGATTGACAGATGCAGCGAGAGTTTTTCGGAAATCTCGCGAGCGAGCTCGTGCAGCCGCTCGTCGCCGGGCTCGCACCCGTCGGCTTCGTCGATCAGCGCCCCGACTTGGCGGTGCTCCTGCTTGATGATGGATAATACGTCCAAGGCGACCCTCCCTTACGGTGTTGGAGGGTTGTTGCCAAGTGCGGCACGCTCCAAACGAAAAGCGGCGGAACGAAATCCCGTCCCGCCGCCTTCGCGGCGCGCCTACGCTAGGTCGGCTCCGTCAGCGCGAGGATGAAGTGAACTGTCCGAGCGCGTTACGCGAGAGATTGTGCGCTTGCTGGCTGTGTGCGTGCCCGTGTTCGGCGTGATACTGTGCTTGGTCGTTCTCGCCGCGAGACCGGTGATATGCGGCCTGGCGGTGATGGTGCGCCGCGGCTTCGTGATGGCCGGCAGCGGCGTGATGGCTCGCGCTGGCACGTGCCTCGCCGCCTTTGCGCCCGATCTGTTCGTAGAACTCGTGGTCGTGAGTCGCAGCCGTCGCTTCACCTCCGGCGCGTCCGGCCTCGGCGTGCTGTTCTGAGGTTCCGCCTCTGGTTTGCATGGTGTTCCCTTTTCTTGAATCGGAAGTGCTTTAGAGACTCTATCCAGCGGGATCCATGGATTAACGCAGAACGCGCCCGCTCCGCGCTCCGTCGGGCAATCGACGCGCCGACGGGGCGACCGGCGCGCGAGCGATGCGTTCTGGGTAGCATGTGGCATGGCGCAAACGCAAACAATTCCGGCCCAGCATCAAGAGCATCAACCCGGGCGGCAGAGCGAACTGAATCCGCAGCCGATCAGCGACTCCGGGCGCCCGGGAAGCGCACGTCTCGACCAGGCAACCGTCCTGATTACCGGCGGCGACAGCGGCATCGGGCGTGCGGTCGCGATCGCGGCGGCGAAGGAGGGTGCGAACGTTGCGATTGCGTGCCTCGAGGAACACGACGACGCCAAAGAGACGCGCCGCCTGGTCGAAGAGTACGGGCGCGCGTGCCTTCTCTTGGCCGGTGACCTGGGGGACGAGCGCGTCGCTAAGAGTTTCGTCGAGAAAGTCGTGGAGCGGTACGGCTCGCTGGACGTTGTGGTCAACGGAGCCGGCGAACAGCATCCCACGGAGAAGCCCGAGGACATTACCGAGGAGCAGCTCGAGCGAACGTTTCGCACCAACGTTTTCGCGCAGTTTTTTGCGGTCAAGGCCGCCTTGCCGCATCTTCGAGAAGGTGCCTGATCATCAATATCGCGTCGGTGACTGCCTACAAGGGGAGTCCGGAGCTTCCCGACTACTCGTCGACCAAGGGCGCCATCGTATCGTTTACGCGGGCGCTTTCCAACGCCGTCGTCGAGCGCGGCATTCGCGTCAACGCCGTCGCGCCCGGACCGATCTGGACGCCACTCATTGCGGCAACGTATTCGGCCGAGAAAGTTGCCGCGTTCGGCAAGGACGTTCCGATGCAGCGGCCCGGGCAACCGCACGAGGTCGCGGCCGCCGCGGTATTTCTCGCCTCGGAGGACGCCTCGTACATTTCCGGCCAAACCATTCACGTCAACGGCGGAACCGTCGTCAACGGATGACGGAGAAGGAGAAGCAACGCTCGCGGCGTCACCAAAAGCGGGCTTAGTTTCAGCCTAATCCGCAGGCTCGGGCCGTCGTTTCTTACGCGTCGAGCGAGACACGTTGAGATCGACGGCCTCGCGAATCAGCGCCTCGAGCGCGTCTTTATCGATCTTCTCACCTTCGTGGAAGTCGATTGCACGGCGCTCGTTGCCTTCGAGGCTCGAATTGAAAAGGCCGGAGGGGTCCTCGAGGTGCGCCCCCTTGGCGAAGGTCATCTTGACGATGCTTTTGTAGCTTTCGCCGGTGCAGATGATTCCATCGTGATACCAAACCGGGACGCCGCGCCATTTCCATTCTTCGACTGCAGCGGGATCGGCTCGTTTGATCAACGCACGAATCTCCGCTAGCATTCTGCCTCGCCAGTCACCGAGCTCTTCGATCCGCCGATCGATCATCTGAGAGGGGGAGAGTTCTTTAGCGCTCATAGCGTCTCCATATCGAGGGCGCAGGCGGCTCTCCTGGCGCGGCCGGCGAGTCGCGATCGATGAAGGGAGGTTGGCTTCTGCCGGCATCCTGCGGGGCGTACGCGCCTTGAGCTGGTAGTATCGTCCGTAGCTTGGGGGTTACCGTCCCTCGATGCAGAGGCGATTCGGGCGCACCGAATCGAACCGCCCGTGCAAAGGAGAACCGCGTGCTGTTTCGCGTCCTATCGCTGGTTGCTTCGATCCTGATGGCATGGCCCGTGGCCGCTCGTGCCGACGCATTCGTCGTGACGTCGCCGGACGTTCAGGACGACGGCCTGGCGCCGGTCTCCGGAGCTCAGCCGGCATGCGGCGGCGGCGCGAATACCTCGCTGCCCCTAGAGTGGTCCGGCGCTCCGGCCTCGACCAAGAGTTTCGTTATCGTCCTCACCGACGTCGACAACTGGGCGCGCGCGGGCTTGGGGACGCACTGGATTGCGTACGGGATCCCTGCGAACGTCACGTCGGTTCCCGCCGGATTCGGTTCGCAGAAAGACGGCCACGTGTCCGGAGTAAACTTTGCAAACCAGGCGGGATTTCGCGGTTATTGCCCGCCGAAAGGCGAGGCTCCGCACCATTACGTATACACCGTTTTTGCCACCGACTTGGCGCCGGACGCGCTCCCGCCCGGATTGAACCGCGAAGCGCTGACCGCGGCCTTGAAAGGACATATCCTGATCGGCTCGAGCGTTATCGTGCGTTACGCGCAAGCATGATCTATCTGGACGAGGCGTCGGTCCGCCGGCTGCTGCGCTGGGAGGAGCTCATCGCCGCGATGGAATCGGCACTCGCTGCCTTTTCGCGCGGCGCGGCTATCCAACCGGTGCGCACCGTCTTGACGGTGGAGGAGAACCGGCGCTACGTCGGCATCATGCCCGCCGTCGCCGGGGACGTGATGGGACTCAAGTTCGTAACGTTTTATCCCGCCAATGCAAACACGGACGTTCCGACGCACGATGCGACCATCTTGCTCAACCGAACCGACACCGGAGAGCCGCTGGCGGCGATGGACGGCCGCCTGATCACCGAAATGCGAACCGCGGCGGTCTCGGCCGCCGCGACGAAGTATCTTGCTCCCGCTTCGGCGCCCATCCTCGCGTTGATCGGCAGCGGCGTACAGGCGCACTCGCATCTCGAAGCGCTTTCGCGCGTCCGGACGTTTTCCGAAGTGCGCGTCTGGAGCCGCACGCCCGAGCACGCACGGCGGTTCGCGCGCGAGCACGGTGCCGTGGCGACGGACTCCGCGGAATCCGCCGTCCGCGGTGCCGACGTCGTCGTCACCGCAACCGCGTCGCACGAGCCGGTCGTGCACGGTGCTTGGCTCAAGGCGGGCGCCCACGTGAATGCCATTGGTTCGTCGCGTCCTAACTGGCGCGAGCTCGACGGCGAAGCGATGGCGCACATCGTCGTCGTCGACTCGCGCGAAGCTGCGGCTCGCGAGTCCGGCGACGTTCTCTTGGCCAACGCTCGCATCTACGCGGAGATCGGCGAGATCTTCAGCGGCGATAAGCAAGCCACGCCGTCCGAAACGACCGTCTTCAAGTCGCTGGGACTGGCGGTCGAAGACGTCGCGGCCGCAAAGCTGGTCGTCGATGCCGCGCGCCGCGAGGGGCTGATGTGAACAAGAAAATCTCGAGTCTCGCGGCGTTCTTGGTGCTCGTTACGGTCGCATCGTGGGCCATTGCTCCGGCGACCGAAAACGGTCGCGAAACGAACGCCAAACGCGTGGTGGATGCCGCGGTTGGCCCAGTGATGAAGAAGAACCGCATCGCCGGAATGGCCGTCGGCCTCGCGGTCGGCGGGAAGGCGTACGTCTTCAACTACGGCCTCGCTTCGCGGCAACCGGCTAAGCCCGTGACCGATCGAACGCTCTTCGAAATCGGATCGGTCAGTAAGACCTTTGCGGCGACGTTGGCGTCCTACGCGCAGGTCGCCGGCTTTCTTTCGCTGGACGACCCGGTCGGCAAATTCGTACCTTCGCTGCGCGGCAGCGCCTTCGGTAAGGTGACCGTTCTCGAACTCGCTACGCACACGCCCGGAGGCCTCCCGTTGCAAGTCCCGGACAGCGTACATAACGATGCCGAGCTGATCCAATACCTGAAGGATTGGTCGCCGTCGTGTCCGCCGGCCACGTGTCGAACCTACTCGAACGTCAGCGCCGGTATGCTCGGGTTGGTGGCAGCTGCGAGCATGCATCGGGACTTCGCGGCGTTGGTCCAGGACCGGCTTTTTTCCGGCCTCGGCATGACCGGCAGCTACATCCACGTTCCGATCGCCGAGATGCCGGTCTACGCGCAAGGATATACGTCGAACGGCGTGCCGATTCGCGTGAGGCCCGGCGTTCTCGCCGACGAGGCGTACGGCGTCAGGACGACGGCCGCCGATCTGATCCGCTTCGTCGAAGCCAACATCGGCGAGATTTCGGTGGAACCTCGTCTCGCTCGCGCCATCGCCGGTACGCACGTCGGCTATTTCAGAGCCGGCGTACTGACCCAAGACATGATTTGGGAACAATATTCGTATCCGGTCGCACCCGGCACGCTGCAAGCGGGCAATGGCCCCAGAATGCTGTTCGAGTCCGTCCCTGCGACCCGGATCGTGCCGCCTGAAGGACCTCGCGACGACGTGTGGATCGACAAGACCGGGACGACCAACGGATTTGGAACCTACGTTGCGTTCGTGCCGGCCAAGCGGATGGGGATCGTCATTCTCGCCAATCAGAGCTACCCCATCAAGGAACGCGTAGCGCTCGCGTATCGGATACTCTCGCAGCTCGGAGGTATGTAACATGTGCAGGAACATTCGCCCGCTCTTTAACTTCGAGCCCCCCGCAACGGAAGAAGAAGTTCGCGCCGCTTCGCTGCAGTTCGTTCGGAAGATTTCCGGATTCACCAAGCCGTCGCAGGCAAATGCGGAAGCCTTCGATCGAGCGATCGACGACGTGACGGCGGCGGCGCGTACGCTGGTGCGGTCGCTCGTGACGACGGCCGCGCCGCGCGACCGGGAAGAGGTCGCAGCCCGCAATCGGGAACGCCGCCTACGGCAAAATCGCTTCACGTAGCAGCACCGAGCAGGATATCGCACGTTTGCCCGCAAGCGCGCGAGATGGAAGCAGCGTCTGAAGGACGCGCATCGCCGCCGTGGCTCGTTGGGACCCTCGTCCTTTTAGGCCTCGCGATTCTGATCAATTACATCGACCGCGGAAATCTTTCGATCGCGGCGCCGATGATACAAACCGAGCTGCACCTGACGGGGACCCAGCTCGGCCTGCTGCTGACGTCGTTCTTCATCTCTTACGTGGCGATGCAGCCGCTGGTCGGATGGCTGTGCGACCGATTCGAGGCCGGCCGCGTGCTGGTTGCCGGGTTTGCGATCTGGTCGTTGGCCACGACCTTCATGGGCTTGGCACAAGGCCTCACGGGACTGTTTGCACTGCGGCTGGTGCTCGGGGCCGGCGAGTCGGTCGCGTTTCCCACCACCTCCAAGATCATCGGCGCTAACTTCCGCGAAAACCGCCGCGGCGTGGCCAACGCCGTGATCTTGACCGGACTGGCTCTCGGCCCCGCCGTTGGAACGTTCTTCGGCGGGCTCCTGATGGCGCGGGTCGGATGGCGTGCCTTCTTCATCGGCTTCGGCCTGGCCAGCTTCGTCTGGATCGCGGCCTGGTGGCTCTTCGGTCGCCGCGGACTGGCGGCGCGGCCGGCGGTCGCCGGTGACTCCCCGCGATATTTCGCCATCTTAGGAAAGCGTTCGTTGTGGGGCTCGAGCTTGGGACATTTTTGCTCGAACTTCGCCCTGTATTTCGTGCTGACGTGGATTCCGTACTATCTCGTGCACGCTCGGCACTGGTCGATTCCCGACATGGCGAAGATCGGCGGCGGCGCGTATTTGTGCCAAGCGGCCACCGCGATGACGAGCGGCTGGGTCGCCGATCGGTGGATCGGCGCGGGTGCGTCGCCGACCTTCGTGCGCAAGACGCTCTTGATCGGCAGCGCGCTGGGCGTTTCAGCGTTCGCATTCGGATGCGTCGCATCGGGTCCGCTCTGGTCGATCGTTTCTCTCTATCTCGCATGCGCTGCGATGGGCGTCGCAGGACCGCACGTCTATGCCGCCGGGCAGACGCTGGCGGGCCCGTCGGCGACCGGACGATGGGTCGGCGTGCAAAACACCTTAGCCAACGTCGCGGGCATCGTCGCCCCGGCGCTGACCGGCTTCCTGCTCGATAAAACGGGTAGCTTCTTCGTGCCGTTTGCCATCACGGCCGTCGTGGAGCTGGTCGGCGCGGCCGCGTGGGCTTTCGTGGTCGGCCCGATCGCGCAAGTCGAATGGTCGACCGACGTTGCCGGCGTCGTGGCGCTCGGAGGCGCCGTTCCCTAGGCAGTATCCCCCAAAGAAATGAGGAGCTTGCGCAGGAGCTCGCCGAGCTGTTGTTGTTCGCGCGCGCTCAACGCCGAAAGCAAACGGTCCTCGT
>DATJUC010000279.1:0-25723 GCA_035502675.1 Candidatus Acidiferrales bacterium
GCGTCTTGGTGCGCGGGAAGACGGTGCTCGGCGATTCCGAGCGGCAAGAACTCAGCACGGTCTTGTCGGCGGCGCTGACGCTGCTCGCACTCTTGATCGGGTTCAGCTTCTCGATGGCGGCGGGCCGGTACGACCAGCGCAAGAACGACGAGGAGAACGAGGCTAACGCCATCGGCACGGCCTACGTCCGGGCGGGCGTGCTTTCGCCGCCGGAGGCAGCGCGTGCGCGAGAACTCTTGCGAAGGTACACCGGTTTGCGCATCGTCTACTACGAGACGCGCGATTCCTCGCGTCTGGCCGTAAACGCCGGCGAAACTACGCAGGTCCAGAACGACCTCTGGCAGATCGCGCAAGCCGAAGCGCGGCGGCATCCTACCGCCGTCAGCGCGCTGTTCGCTTCGGGGATCAACGACGTGCTGAACTCACAAGGCTATACGCAGGCGGCTTGGTGGAATCGCATTCCTTCCGAGGCGTGGCTGCTGATGGTCGCGATGGCGGTCGCCTGCAGCGCGATTTTCGGGTATCTCGCGCAGCCGGGCAACGGCAGGGCCAAGCGCGTTTTTCTGATTCCCGCCATCGTTTCGATCGCGCTCTTCCTGATCGCCGACCTCGACAGCCCGCGCGGGGGCCTCATCCACGTCACCGCGCAAAACCTCGAAAGTTTGCAGCCCTCCCTGCACTAGGGGCGGCCGCGCAGCGTTCCAAGATCGCGTTGAGCTCGGCAGGGTCAGCCGCGTCGGGACGGCTCCAGTCCATGCGCGCGCTCTCTTGGGCGCCGTACGCCGTCTTGGCGTTGCGCGCGTCGAGATCGATCTTCGCCGCGATCGCGTCGTACGGCTTTTGCACGGGCCGAGTGCCGAACGCCGCGTAGAGCGGCTGCGCCGTTGCGTCGTAGGGCGTCAGCGGCCGTAGGTCCAGAATCTTCTCGATCGTTGCGAGCACGGCGGCGGTCGAATAATGCTGGTGGTGTACGCCGGCGAACGCGTAGGGCGACGCGACGTAGAACGTGCTGCGCTGATCGCTGACGTGGTCCGGGCCGTTCTGGGAATCGTCTTCCAGCGCAAAAACCGCGGTCGAGTTCCAATAGCGCGAATGCGAGACCGCGTCGACCAGACGCCCCAGCGCGAGGTCGTTCTGCGCGGCGTATGCTTGCGGCGTTCGCTTCCCGGGTGCTGTTCCCGAGGTGTGATCGTTGGGAAGGTAGACGATTTCGAGCGCCGGCAAATTGCCGTCGCGCTCGAAGATGCGAAATTCGCGCAGCCACTCGGCTTCGCGGTCCAGGTCGGAGTAGTCGAGGTCCCAGCCGACGTAGCGCGGATCGTAGTGACCTTGCAAGCCGCGATGCGCGGTCGTGACCAAGACGGCGACCGGAGCAATGAGATCCGTGTATTCGCCGTAGTCCCGGTACGAGATGTTGGCGCGCGCCGCAGCATCCCACAGGTATCCGTCGTGCGGAACGTCGGGGCCGCCGGCGTCCGCGTAGTCGTAGATTTTGCGGCGGCCGGCGTAGGTCGACGGCCAGAAACGCTCGACGTAGTCGTTGGCGATCGCCGCGTCGGTCCAGTTGTGACCGTCCGCACTGACTTGCGAGTTCGTGTAGGCGTTGTCGAAGACGCCGAAGCGTTCGGCGATAGCGTGCTGATTGGGCGTGATCGTGCGCCCGAACTCGACGATCGACGGATCGCCGTCGGCGCCCGCGACGTCGCCGAGCACCTGATCGTACGAGCGGTTCTCCTTGATGATATAGATGACGTGACGAAGCGGACCGTCCGGCCGAACCACCGTGTCGGCTGCGGGCGGCGGCGTCCAGTGCGGCGCGGCATTCGCCGCGATGGGGGCCATGCCCGAGCCGCTGGTCCACTCCGCCGGCGCGATCGCGCGAATCGACCCGTACGTTTGCGAAGCGACGTATCCGGTGCGGTCGTGGTTCAGCGGATCGAACTGCGGATTCGGAAGCGTGCCTTCGCCCTTCCCGTCGATAGCGTAGACGGTGCCGTCGCGCGCGGCCGCGACGTCGGTCGGATACCAGCCCGTCGCGGCGACCGCGTCGAGATCGAACTCGCCGACCGTCTTGCCGGCGAGGTACCGGATCCGTGCGATGCCGTTGGCGCCGCCGAACGAGACGTAGGCATAGCGCGCGGTGACCGCCAGAGCGTTGGGAAGCAATCCGTAACGGTCGCCGGGCAGGGCGAACCGATAGCTCGCGAAGGTCGAGCCGTCGGCCGTGCGGACCGCCCGGATCGCGTCGTCGTCGCCGGCTGCGACGAACAGGATGCCGCCGGTCGGGTCGAGCGCAATCGCCGACGGATGCAAACCGGCAGCGATGGTACGCGTCGCGCCGGCGGCGAGATCGATGGCGCGCACTACCGATTCGGCGCGCGAAGCGACGTAGAGGGTGCGGCCGTCGGGCGAAAACGCGACGCCCGAAGGATGGGCTCCGGCAGCGAACGTTTGCGTCACGGCGCCGTCGCGCAGACGCATCAGCGCGACCGCGGCGTCGCCGTCGCCGATGACGGCCAACGCCGTGCCGCCGGGCGAGAGCGCCAGCCCGCACGGCCACGATCCTTTCGGCATCGCGAGCGAACTCGCCGCACGCGTCTTGGCGTCGACGACGTAGACGGCGTCGACATTCGCGCCGGCCACCGCGATTCGATCGCCGTCGAGCCACACCGGACGTCCGAACGCGCCGGTGAGGCGCACGAACTGCGAGTCGTGCAGCGACGGCAGCGTGAGGATGCGCAGCCCGGGTGGATTGTAGCCCGATTCGACCACCGCGATATGCGTACCGTCGGGCGAAATCGCGGCGCCTTGCGGCATCGTTCCGAGGCGCACGAGCGCGCCGCCGGGCGGCGACAGCCGCCACCCCGACGGCAGCAGCGTCACCGAGTTCTGCGCGACGACGGCACAGGGAGCGGCGAGCGCAGCGGCCAGGAGAACGGCGATGCGAACGTTGCTCATGTCGCGGCATGTGCGACTCCGAGGCACGAGGAGCCTGTCGCTCCGCGCGCGCCCGAGCCGGCTCGAAAAACGGCGCCTTCCGGGCGGCACCAAATGCCGCGACGCCGTGTTGTAGAAAGCTAACGCCGTGATGGATGGTTTCCACCCGCTGGTGAGACGCTGGTTCGCCGAGCGCTTCACGCAGCCGACCGAGCCGCAACTCGCTGCCTGGCCGCTCATCCGGTCCGGAAGCGACGTGCTGGTCTCCGCTCCGACCGGTTCGGGCAAAACCCTGGCCGCGTTTTTGTCGTGCCTCGACGACCTGGTGACGCGTGCCGCCGAAGGAGCGCTTCCCGAGCAAACGCTGGTGGTCTACGTCTCGCCGCTGAAAGCGCTGACCAACGACGTTCGCAAGAACCTCGAGCTGCCGCTGGGCGAACTGTTTGCGGTCGGCGTCGAAGAGGGCATCGGGCTGCAGCCGATTCGCACCGCGGTCCGCACCGGCGATACGCCCGCGAGCGAACGCCAGCAGATGCTGCGCAAGCCGCCGCACGTGCTGGTCACCACGCCCGAATCGCTCTTCATTTTGATGGCGGCCGAAAAGTCGCGAGCCCTGTTCGGCGGCGTGACGACGATCGTCGTCGACGAAATTCACGCGATGGCCAACAGCAAGCGCGGCGCGCATCTCGCGCTCACGCTGGCGCAACTCGACGATCTGGTGACTTCCGGCGGCGGCCGCAAGCCGCAGCGAATCGGGCTCTCCGCCACGGTGCGGCCGCTGGACCGCGTCGCGGCGTTCTTGAGCCCGGGCGCGCAGATCGTCGACGTCGGCAGCCGCCGGCCGATGGAGTTGAGCGTCGAAGTTCCCAGCGAAGAGCTCGGGGCGGTCTTGAGCACCGAAAGCTGGCGCGAAATCTACCAGCGCGTCGCCGATCTCGTGACCGCCAACCGCACCACCCTGATCTTCGTGCCGACGCGCCGTATGAGCGAGCGCGTCGCCTTCGCTCTGACCGAACTGCTCGGTGAAGGCTTGGTGATGCCGCATCACGGCAGCTTGGCGCGCGAGGCGCGGTTCGAGGCCGAGCGCCGCCTCAAGAACGGCGAGCTGCGCGCGGTGGTAGCGACCGCGTCGCTGGAGCTGGGCATCGACATCGGAACGATCGACCTGGTCGTGCAGCTCGGCAGCCCACGTTCGATCGCGACGGCCCTTCAGCGGATCGGGCGTTCGGGACATTGGGTCGGCGCGAAGCCCCGCGGGACGATCTATGCGACGACCCGCGACGAGCTGTTGGAGTGCGCCGCGCTGATACGCAGCCTGCGCGGCGGCGCGATCGACGCGCTCTGCATTCCCAACGCACCCCTCGACATCCTCGCACAATCGCTGGTCGCAGCGTGCGCCGCCCGCGACTGGCGCGTGGACGAACTTTACGCTATGGTGCGCGGGGCGTATCCGTATCGCGATCTGCCGCGTAAGGATTTCGACGAAGTCGTCGCGCTGCTGGCCGACGGCGTCGCAACCTCGCGCGGCCGCAGCGGAACCTTCCTGCACTACGATCGGGTCAACGAGATCGTGCGCGGGCGACGCGGCGCGCGGCTGGCCGCGATCACCTGCGGCGGCGCGATTCCGGAAACGGCGAACTTTCAAGTCGTCGCCGAGCCCGACGGTCACGTCGTCGGAACGCTCGACGAGGACTTCGCGGTCGAAAGTTTAGCCGGTGATATCTTCTTGCTGGGCACCAACTCGTGGAAGATCCGGCGCGTCGAGACCGGCGTCGTCCGCGTCGAAGACGCGCACGGGGCGCCCCCGACGATTCCGTTCTGGAACGGCGAAGGATTGGGGCGCACCATCGAGCTCTCGCACGAGGTCTCGCGGCTGCGCGCCGACATCGACGGCAGCGACGACGCCGCGGCGATCGCGATGCTGACCCAAGAGTGCGGTCTCGATGAGTCGGGCGCCCAGCAGGCCGTGGCGTACGTGCGCGCGGCCAAGGCGGGTCTCGGCGTCGTCCCGACGACCGAAACGGTCGTTGCCGAACGCTTCTTCGATGAGGGCGGCGGCATGCAGTTGATCCTGCACACGCCGTTCGGCGCGCGCATCAACCGCGCGTGGGGCTTGGCGCTGCGCAAGCGGTTCTGCGTTTCGTTCAACTTCGAACTGCAGGCCGCCGCCACCGACAACGGCGTCGTGATCTCGCTCGCCGAGCAGCACGCGTTTCCGCTCGACGCGGTCTTCGAGTTTCTCAAGCCCGCGAGTCTGGAAACGGTCTTGACGCAGGCGCTGCTGCCGGCGCCGATGTTCGAAGCGCGCTGGCGCTGGAACTCGATGCGGTCGCTGACGATTCTGAAGATGCGCGGCGGACGCAAGGTGCCGCCGCAAATTCTGCGGATGCGCGCCGACGATTTGCTCGCGTCGGTCTTTCCGGATCAAGCCGCCTGTCAGGAAAATATCAGCGGGCCGATCCGGATTCCGGATCACGTGCTGGTGCGCGAGACGATCGAGAACTGCTTGCGCGAAGCGATGGACGTCGACGGCTTGATCGAAATCCTCGAGCGCATCGCGAGCGGCGCGATTCGCACGGTCGCAGTCGACACCGCCGAGCCGTCGGTCTTCAGCCACGAAATCCTCAACGCCAATCCGTTTGCCTATCTCGACGACGCGCCGCTCGAAGAGCGCCGCGCCCGTGCCGTGCAGCTGCGGCGCGGAACCCGCCTCGACGTCGACGGCGCCGGCGTGCTCGATCCCGAGGCCATCGCGGAGGTCGCGCGCGAATCGTGGCCGGTCGTCCGCGACGCCGAAGAGCTGCACGACGCACTCGCGACGCTGGTGATCGTGCCGCCCGTGGAAGCCTGGCGGCCGTGGTACGACGCGCTGGTCGAGCAGCGCCGCGCCGCCACGCTATGCGTGGGCGAGGCCCGCTTTTGGTTCTGCGCCGAGCGATTGGAGCTGGCGCGGTTGGCGTATCCGACGGCGACGGTCGAACCGCCGATCGACGGCGTCGCCGGTATGCCGGTTCCGGAAAACGCCGAGTTCGCGCTCGCCGAAGTCGTCCGCGGCTGGCTGGAGTGCGGCGGGCCGGTCACGGTCGCCGAGCTGTCGCGTGCGCTGGCCGTCGACGAGGCGGCCGCCGCTGCCGCGCTGCTGCGCTTGCAAACCGAAGGACAGGTCCTGCCCGGCCGGTTCCGCGGTCTCGGCGAGGACGAATGGTGCAATCGCCGCGTGCTGGCGCGCATTCACCGGCTGACGATCGGGCGGCTGCGGAGCGAGATCGAGCCGGTAACGACCGCCGACTACGCGCGCTTTCTGTATCGCTGGCAGCACGTCACGCCGGCGTCGCGCCTGCATGGGATCGACGGCGTGCTGCAGATCGTCCGTCAGCTCGAAGGCTACGAAATTCCGGCCGCCGCGTGGGAGGCGCACGTCCTTCCAAAACGGATCGCCGGCTACAAGCCGGAGTTCTTGGACCGCCTCTGTTATTCGGGCGACGTGATGTGGGGCCGCGTTTCGCAGCATCCCGCGCTCGCGACCGATGCCGGCGAGCGCGCGCGCCGCGTGCGGCCCACCAAGCTCGCGCCGATTGCCTTGCTGACGCGCGCCGACGCCGGCGAGCTCATCGTGCGCGACGCCTATCGCGACGAGAGCCTCTCGCACCCCGCGCGCGACGTGCTGGCCGAGATCGAGCGGCGCGGCGCGCCGTTCTTCATGGACATCGTTCGCGGGACGAAGCGGCTGCCGGCCGAGGTCGAGGAAGCGCTCTGGCAACTGGTCGCGGCCGGGCTGGTCACCGCCGACGGCTTCGACGCGCTGCGCTCGCTCGTCGATGCGAAGCGACGTCTCGGCGAGAAAGGTTTGCGCGCGCGCCCACGCTCGTCGGGAGGCCGCTGGACGTTGCTGGCGGCGGGGACGGATCGCATCGATCCCGACGGCTTCGCGCGCCGTCTGCTGGCGCGCTGGGGCGTGGTCTTTCGCGACGTCGTCGCACGCGAGTCGCTGGCCCCGCGCTGGCGCGAGATCCTGCTGGCGCTGCGCCGGATGGAAGCCCGCGGAGAGGTGCGCGGCGGACGCTTCGTGGCGACCGTCGTCGGCGAACAGTTCGCCTTGCCGGAAGCGATCGACGCGCTGCGCGCCGCCCGCCGCGCGAGCGACGAAGGGCCGCTGGTCGAGATCTCGGCGTACGATCCGCTTCAAATCGTCAACGCGTATTTGCCCGAGCGCGACGCCGTGCCGCTCGCGCGCCTAGGAACGCTCGACGCCTAACCGGAACGGAGGGCCGCCATGCCGCGATTCTTGCACACGTCGATCTTCGTCAACGACATGAACGAGTCGATCGACTTCTACACCGACAAACTCGGACTGCGCCTGCTCGACGGCCCATTTCACTATCCGGGCAACGCCGACATGGCATTCGTCGGCCGCGACTGGAACGCGTACGTCGAGCTGGTCTACGATTTGGAAGAGCACCCGCCCTACGCGCTCGGCAACCGCTACGAACATCTCGCGGTCGAGATCGACGACGCCGATTTGGCGGGCTACGTGGAGCGCCTGCGGGCCAAGGGCGTCAAGATTCTCAAGGACGTCAAGAAGTCTCCGGGCGGCTCGCGAGCGATCGCGTTCGTCGAGGATCCCAACGGCATCCCGGTCGAGTTGCTCGAGCCGAGCTCGCGGCGCGAACCGGCGTGATTTCCGCCGTTTTGCTGGCGGCGCACGTCGGCATCGGCATCAACTACATCTGGTGGAAGCTCGCGCCCGTCTCGCACGCCCGGTGCGTTGCCGACGACGCGGCGCGCAACGAAGGCGAGTGGTTCCTTCCGGTCTACGATCGGCCGCAGGTACGTGCGGCGGTGCGGGCGCAGCTGCGCGCGATGCGCTCGGCCGGGTTCACCACGCTGCGGGTGCTCGTGTTTTTCTATCGTACGACCGACGCGTCATCCACCGACTCGTTCACCTCGACCGACGGCAGCATCGCGCCGGCCGATCGCGCGAAGCTGCACGATTTCGTCGCGGACGTCGCGAGCGCGCGCTTCGCGCGCCTCGAGATCGTGCCGAGCTTTCAAGCCGAAAACTGGCTGTACTGCCGTAACAAGGTGTGGGGTGACTGCTTCGACGCCGCGCGAACCGCCGAGAACTGGCGGTTCGTGCAAACCGTCGCGCGGATCGCGTTCGCCGCCGCCGGCGCCACGCGGCTTCGTTTCGACCTTGCGAACGAAGGGGCGCCCGATCCGAGCATGACGCCTGCCACGCTGGCGAAAGCCAAAGCGTATCTCGACTACGTCGCCACGCGATTCGCGCGCGAGTTCGGCGGCGGCTGGACGATCTCGGCGGCGCGATCGGATGCGGCGCCGCCGGGCGAGACCGAAAGCCGGCTGACGCTGCTATTGGCCGATCTCGCCGCCGCCGGACTTACGCCCAAGGTCCTCGAGCTGCACACCTACGCGCCCGCCGCGAGCGACGTGACGCTTTCGTTGGACGAAGCCGGTGCGGTAGCCGGCCGGATCGGTGCCGCGCTCGTTCTCGGCGAGCTGCGCTATCACAGCGTCGCGCAAGCCGACGCGATCGGAGAGTGGCTGCGCGCCAATCCGCGCGCGCGCGTCGCCGACCTCATTCAATGGCCGGAGTACGACCCGTCGTCGGTCTGCGAGCTCGATCCGGTCCCGCCGTATACACCCGGGCCGCTCGTCAACGCGATCGGAAATTAGGTCGCGCCTACTTTCCCCGCGCGTCGAGCGTCAGCGATAGATGAAGGGGTCGCTCGGCGGAGCGATCGCCTCGACGCTGCGGACCAGCAGTTGCGGAACTCCGTCGCGGATCGCGATCGCTCCGGCGGCGCGCAGCCACGTTCCGGGCGGGTAACGAACGCGTCGAGCCAACCGCAGCACGACCGGCGACGCGTCGGCTCGGCAGCAAACGATCGCATAGCGAACCAGAGCGGTGGCGCCGCCGTCGACGGCGACCCGTCCGGTGAACGAGACGCGTTCGCCCGCGAAGAGATCGGTCAACGTCGTTTCGGTCGCACGGTATTCGGGCGGCGGAGCGGCAACGAACGCGGCAGCGAGCAGAATCGCCGGTACCCCCAGCGATTGCGCGGTGCGTTCGCCGCGGTGCGCGATCGTCAGGATGACGCAGCCGAGCGCGGAGCACGCCAGCAGCGGGGACAGCGCGGGGTGCACGAGCGCCGCTCCCCGCAGCCAGGCGACGGTCGATAGGGCGAGTGCCATCGCGGCGTAGGCAGCCGCGTCGTGTGCCGGCACGGCGGCGCGCGCTCGCGGCCGCAGCGCTCGAACGTCGACGATGCCGGCAACGCACAGAAAGCCGGTCGCAGCCAGCGGCGCGCGCGCGTGCAACGATCCGGCAACGGCGACCGCGCCGAGCGCGCACGGAGCGGCAACGAACGCCAGAGCCGCGCCGGCTGCCGCTTGCAGCGCCGGTGCGAGGTGCGCGACGTCGACGAGCCCTTCGAACTGCGATACGGCGCCGGCCAGCGCGGCCGCGGGCAGCACGGCCTGCAGCCGGTCGAGCAGGCTTTCGGGAGGTTCGCAATGGCGGGAGCAGCCGGGCCGCGGGAGCGCGCCCGCGACGATCGTCGCCGCGAGAAAGCGTGCCGCCGCAACGGCTGCGCCGAACGTCACGACGGTCGCGAACGCGGCCGGCAGCGACCGCGCCGACGGACCGGTACCGCAACCGCAGCCGAGGTATGCATCGGCGCTGCGATGCCGAACGAGCTTCGCAAGCGCGACGCTGGAGAGCGCAAACGGCGCCGCCTCGAGAAGCGCGCCGGCGGTCGTGGCCAGTGCCGCGCGCACGGCCTCGGGGGAAAGCATCGCCGCCAGCGCCGCCGGCAAGGCGACGTAATGCCAGCGCCGCACGACCTTCGATCACGCGCCGCCGGCGCGCCGCTAGTTCGGATGCGGCCAGGTGGCGAAGGGTCGCGACTTCCAGCCTTTCGGCGGAGCGTCGTCGTAGCCGGCCGGCGGCGGCACCGGCGTGACGCCGATTTGGGCGCACGTCACCGGCGCCGGCAACGTGCGAATCGTCGCGTCGGGAAAGATCGCAGTCGAAGCCGGCAGCGGCGGCGCCGTTCCGGCCAGCCGGCCGGCATCGAACGCACCCGACAGATTCGAAAGCTCGGCATTGCCGTCGCGCGGACCGCGCGGCAAGTACGGCTTCTCGTCGGGCAGCGAGGCCAACGGCGGCTGACGGAACACCGTCTCGACGAACTTGAGCACCGACGTTTGATCGCTGAGGTCGTGCACGACGGCGCCGCTCTTGGCGAACGGCGAGATAACGATCGCGGGAACGCGCTCGCCATCCCCGCACGGATAGCCGTCCGGACAGCGCTCCCACCCCGGCGGCGGGACGTGATCCCAAAAGCCCCCGGGGTCGTCCCACGTGATGACGATTGCCGAGTCGTTCCAATACGGGCTTTGTGCGATCGCGTTCACCAGCGATGCGACCGCCGCTTCCGAAATCTGCATGTCGGCGTATCCGGGATGATCGTCGTCGCCTTCGTAAAAGCGCTGCACGAGCGGATCGGGATTGACCGGGTGCAGGCCTAGGCCGTTTTGCGACCCGCCTTTGAGATAAAACAGCCCGGATGCCGGCAGGCGGCCTTGCGCGACGTCGGCGTAGAACGTTTGCAAATCAAGCAGCTTCGAACGCATCGAGTCGTTGTCGGCGACGTAGCCGAAGAACTGCGGAGCGGCGTGATGCGTAATGAACCCCGCGTGCGTTTCGGTGCCGTACCCTTCTTGGTACCAGCGCCACGGAATCGGCGCACCCAGCCGCGCGACCGCCGCTTGATCCTCGCGCACGTCGTCGTTGTCGAGGCTGGCCTTCGGCGCGTCGGCGCGCTCGAGCCCCAGCAAGATCGTTGCGTAGGTTTGGTCGATTTGATGCGGCTGCGCCTCCAGCAAGTCGCTGGGATTGTAGGGTCCGAACGCCGGGTCCAAGTTGCTGAACACCGGAACCCCCGGCGCGTAAACGTCGGCGCTCTTCTCTTTGGGATGACGCGCCCACTGGGTGAGCCCGTTCTGGGCGGCGATGATCTCCACGTTGCTCGGCGTCGACGGGCCGCGAAGCGCTTGGAAGAAGTCGTCGAACAGCGCGAAGCGGTGCGCGTACGCCCACAAGTAGGGGACGACCGTGCAGTCGACGTGCGACATCGACTGCACGCCCACCGACCAGGCTTCTTCGGAATTCTCCTTTCCTCCGTAAGAGTAGAACGCGTGTTCTTGCTGCGATACGAATTCGTTCATCTTGCCGCGGTTCGAGGCCGCGATTTGAAACTGGCGATTGTTGACCTGATAGAAGACGTCGGGGTCGTCGGTGCGAAACGGCGTGACGATCGTCTTTTTGATCCAGTCGCGCTGCTCGAATCCGTGCGCGCGCGCCGTCGCCGACCAGATGCCGTCGGCGCCCGGAAACGTTCCGAACTCGTTGTCGAACGAGCGGTTCTCTTGGTAGATGACGAACACGTGACGAATACGCCGTGCCAGCAGCGCGTCGAGGCCGGACTCGGGTGAGGCGGTTCGTCCGCTCGACGGCAAGGCGAAGAGCAACAGAACCGAAAGCGCGCCGGCGGCGGCAAAGCGAGTCATCGGCGACGAATTAGACTTTTGTCGGAAAAACCCGGCCGGAAGGCATACCGCGGCATGTTTTCGCTTATCCTCTGCGAAGCAGCCTCCACCCATGCCTTCGAACTTCACGGCGCCGCGCGGCACGCAGGACTTCGTTCCACCCGAGTCCGATCGTTGGATCGAGCTCGAGGCGCGCATTCATGCGCTGGCGGCGCGATTCGGCTACGGCGAAATTCGTACGCCGATCTTCGAGTCGACCGAGCTGTTCGTGCGCGGCGTCGGCGGCGATACCGACATCGTCGAAAAGGAGATGTACACCTTCGTCGATCGCGGCAGCCGCAGCTTGACGCTGCGCCCCGAGTTCACGGCTCCCGTCGTCCGCGCCGTACTCGAGCATCATCTGCTCGCCCAAGGCCCGCTGCGGCTCTACTACGTCGGACCGATCTTCCGCTACGAGCGCCCGCAGAAGGGGCGCTATCGCCAATCGCACCAGTTCGGCGTCGAGTGTTTCGGATTCGCGGGCGCGGAAGCGGATTTCGAAGTCATTTCGCTGGCGTGGGAGCTGGCGCGCTCGTACGGCATCCACGACGCGACCCTGAACGTCAACTCGATCGGCGACGAGACCTGCCGCCCGGCCTACCGGCAAGCGCTGCTCGACCATTTCCGCCCGCACCTCGAAAAGCTGGGCGAGGATTCGCGGCGCCGCTTAGAGCGCAATCCCCTGCGCCTGCTCGATAGCAAAGATCCGGCCGACGCGCCGTATCTCGCGACCGCGCCGACCTTCGAATCGATGCTCTGCCCCGCATGCCGCGAGCACTTCGACGCGCTCAAAGGTTATCTCGAGCTGGCCGGAATTCCGTTCGTCGTCAATCCGCGGATCGTCCGCGGGCTGGACTATTACGATCACACGGTCTTCGAGATCGTGTCGAGTGCGTTGGGCGCGCAAAGCACCGTCTGCGGCGGCGGCCGCTACGACGGCTTGGTGCGTTCGCTGGGCGGACCGGACACGCCGGGCGTCGGTTTTGCGCTGGGGCTGGAGCGCTTCCTGATGGTGGTCGAAGCGCTTGGCGCCGGGCGGCCCCGTCCGCGGCGTGGAATCCAAGCCATCGCGCTCGGCGCGCAAGCGCGTACCGCGTTGGTTCCGATCGTGGCCGAGTTGCGCCGCCTCGAGGTTCCGGCTTTCATGGACTACGGCGATCGCAAGCTGTTGGCGCATCTCAAGACGGCCGACAAGAACGGCGCTCGCTATGCGCTGATCTTGGGCAGCGACGAGCTGGCGGCCGGGACGGTCGTGCTGCGCGACTTGGAGCTGCGCACCGATCGCCGGCTGTCGCTGGGCGATGGAAAAGACGTTGCCGCCGCCCTCGTAGAAGCCACGACCGATGGATGAAGAGCGCCGCGACGATCGCGACACCGACGTGCTCAACGAGCTGCTGGCGCTGATGCACGAGCACGACCTCGACCGGCTCAAGGTGCGGCGCGGCGATGCCGTTTACGAAATCGTTCGTCGCGAGAGCGGCCCCGTGGCCGCCGCAGCCCCCGCGGCCGCGGCGGCGCCGGCGGCAGCGCCGGAAACGCCGGCCGGGCCGGTCGCGGGGGCGAACGTCAAACGCGTGCTGGCGCCGCTCACCGGGCTGTTCTTTCGCTCGGCTTCGCCCGATGCCGAGCCGTTCGTCGACGTCGGGGACCGGGTCGAGGCCGGCGACGTCTTGTGCATCCTGGAAGCGATGAAGCTCTTCAACGAAATTCAGAGCGATTACGCGGGCACCATCGTGCGGATCGTTCCGGGAAATAGCGAGCTGGTCTCTCAGGGCGAAGAGCTGTTCTGGATCGAGCCGTGACGGATTACCTGGGACGCCGCGGTTACGACGCGCTGCTGGCGGACCGCCGCGGGCTGCTCGACGCACCGCATTACCGCAAACAAGTCGAAGCCATCGCCGCCGCGATCGCGAAGGCGCTGCGCGACGGGAAGAAAGTGCTGTGGTGCGGCAACGGCGGCAGTGCCGCCGAGGCGCAGCACATGGCGGCCGAGCTCTCGGGGCGATTCCTGCGCGAACGGCCCGGGCTCAACAGCGAGGCGCTTTCGGTCAATACTTCGGCGTTGACGTGCATCGGCAACGACTACGGTTACGACCGCGTCTTCTCGCGGCAAGTCGAAGCCTTCGCGCAACCCGGCGACGTCGTAATCGGCATGACGACCAGCGGCACGTCGCGCAACGTCGTGCTGGCGCTCGAGGCGGCCAAACGCCGCGGCGCGCTCGCCGTCGCCTTCACCGGGAACGGCGGCGGCGCGGTCGCCGGCATCGCCGATCTCGCGTTGGTCGGCCCGGACGGCTACGCGGCGATCGTGCAAGAAGTGCACCAGGTGATGGCGCACATCGTGTGCGACCTGGTCGAGCAAGAGCTAATCTTCGAGGGGCATCTGACGTGACCGCCGCGCTCATGGCGATCGACGCGCGCGCGCTCTTCCAGCGAGCCCGCGGGCGCAAGATTCTGGTGGTCGGCGATTTGATGATCGACGAGTGGATTTGGGGATCCGTGACGCGCATCTCGCCGGAAGCTCCGGTGCCGGTCGTCGCCGTCGGCGACCACTCCTTCACGCTGGGCGGCGCCGGCAACGTCGCAAACAATTTGCGCGCGCTCGGTGCCGACGTCGCGTTTGCGGGAACCGTCGGCGACGATCCGTTCGCGGCGCTGCTCCGCGAGCTGTTGACGCAGGAGGAGGTCGATGCGAGCGGCGTCTTTTCGGTCGGCGATCGCCCGACGACGCGCAAAACGCGCATCGTCGCGCACAACCAACAGGTCGTACGGGCGGATTGGGAGTCGGTCGGGCCGCTGAGCGACGCCGACCGCGAACGCGTCGCGGCCTACGTGCGCGAACGCGCCGCGCGCAGCGACGCCGTGATTCTCAGCGACTATGCCAAAGGGCTGTTTTCACGGAGCATCGTCGAAGCCGCGCTGGCGTGCCCGCTGGTGCTGGCCGACCCCAAGCCGCAGAACATCGAACTCTTCACCGGCGTGACCTGCGTGGCGCCCAACGCGCAGGAGGCGTCGGCGATCGCGGGGATTCCCCTGGTCGACGACGCCTCGCTGGAAGCCGTCGGTGCGAAGCTGCTGGCGCGCCTCGGCTGCCGGTACGCGGTGGTCACGCGCGGCGAGCACGGCATGGCGCTCTTCGGAAACGACGGTACGCGCCTGGCGATCCCTTCGGTGGCGCGGACGGTCTACGACGTCAGCGGTGCCGGCGACACGGTCATCGCGGTGCTGACGCTGGCGCTGGCGGCGGGAGCGTCGATGCCGCGCGCGATGCAGCTGGCGAACTTCGCGGCCGGCGCGGTCGTCGAAAAACTCGGCACGGCCACGGCATCGGCGGACGAAATCCTGGCGCTGGTCGAACACGAGCGTGCCTGAGCTCTTCGGCGTGCTGCTCGAAACCGACGAAGCGGTGCGCTGGCGCGAGGCGCGCCGCGAGCGCCGCGAGAGCGTCGTTTTCACCAACGGATGTTTCGACGTTCTGCACGCCGGACACGTCGAGTACCTGGCGTGGGCGCGGCGTCAAGGCGACGCGCTGATCGTCGGCCTCAACGGCGACGACTCCGTGCGCCGGCTCAAGGGCGAGGCCCGTCCGATCGTTCCGTTTTCGGAGCGCGCGACCGTGCTGTTGGGTTTGCGCAGCGTCGACGCGGTCGTCGGTTTCGGCGAGCTGACCCCCGAAGTGCTGCTCGACCGGCTCGCGCCGGACGTGCACGTCAAGAGCGATCAATACCGTGCCGAGGAACTACCCGAACGAACCGTCGTGCTGGCGCGAGGCGGACGCATCGTGCTCGCGCCGCACGTCGCGGGGCGCAGCACGACCGATACGATCGCGCGCATTCTGGATGCGTATAGCCGTAACGGCTAACGGCCCCGGCGAAGTCGCCGGCTGGCTGCGGCCGCTCTTGCGCGCCCTCTATCGTCGCGTCCCCGACGCCGAAGTCTTTGCGTTCATGGTTCCCGACGACTACGCGACCGGGGCCGAAGCCGCCGCGGTCCGCGCATTCTTTCCCAACGCGCGCGCCTTCGAGCCGAAGGAGTACCTGCGCTTCGCGCTGGGGCGCTCGCTCGAAGGCGCGCCGCCGAGCGTCGACGCCATCCAATATTTGGGCGGCGATCTCATGCACGCAGCCCGCCTGCACGCGCGTCTAAAGGGACGCGCGGCGACCTACAAGTTCTCCCGCCGGGCGTACCGCAAGCTCTTCGATCGCGCGTTTGCCGTCGACGCGAAGAATGCGGAGCAGCTTCAAGCGTGGGGCACGCCTGCGGATCGCGTCGTCACCGTCGGAAATCTCGCGATCGACGGCGCGTTGCTCGAGGCGCAGGAGCCTCCCGAGCCGGGGACGCCCGAGGACGGCGTCCTGCTGATGCCCGGTTCGCGCGGTTACGAGGTCGCGAACCTCATCCCGTTTTACTTTACCGTCGCGCTGCACATCGCGCGCGAACGGCCGGAGGTGCCGATCGCCTTCGGCATCTCGCCGTTCACCCCGACCGGCGAAGTTCGCGAGGCGATCGAACGAGGCGGCGATCCGCGCGTCTTCGCGCAGCGCGGCCGGTTCGTGAGCGAAGGCGCGCGGCACTACGTCGAGTCGCTCGACGGCAACGTTCGCATTCCGCTGCTGACCAACGCCATCGCCGCGGCAGCGCGCGCGCGCCTGACGCTGACGATCCCCGGGACCAAGACGATCGAGTTGGCGATTCTAGGAAAGCCCGCGCTCACCATCACGCCGCTCAACGCGCCCGAGATCGTGACGTTCAACGGGCCGCTGACGTACCTCGATCGGCTGCCGCTCGTCGGGGTTCCGCTGAAGCGAGCGGTGGCGGTCGGCGTCTCCCGGCGATTTCGTTTTCACACGCAGCCGAACATGGACGCCGGCGAGATGCTCGTGTGCGAGGTTCACGGCACGGTGACTCCCGGCCGGATCGCGCGCGTCGCGCTCGAACGCTACGACGATGCCGAGTGGATCCGGCAAACCGGAACGCGGCTGGCGGCGCTGTACCGCGATCACGCCGGCGCGTCGGATCGCATGGCCGAGTCGCTGGTGGAGCTGGCGTCGTGAACGGGTCCAGGCCGGTGCGAATCTCGGTCGTGATCGCCACGAAAGATCGCGCGCGCTACGTGGAGCGCGCGCTCGAATCGCTGGGCCGCCAGCGCGCCGCGCCGGTCTTCGAGGTCGTAGTCGTCGACAACGGGTCGTTCGACGACACGAAGGCGGTCGCCGAGGCCGCTGCCGGTCGCCAAGCCTTTCCGGTGCGCTACGTCTACGAGCCCGACCCCAATCGCGGGAAGGCGCGTAATCGCGGCGTCGCGGCGGCTCGCGGCGAGCTGATCGCGTTCTGCGACGACGACGTGCGCGTTCCCGAAGGCTGGCTGGCCGCCCACGACCGCGCGCACCGCGCGCAGGCGGCGCCGTGCATCGTCAACGGGCCGATTCTCAACGTGCCCTCCTACGACGACGCGCCGGCGCCCGGGATGGGCAACTATTCGCGGGCCTATCTGTGCACGTGCAACGCGTCGGTGCCGCGCGCCCAGCTCGAGCGCGTGGGCGGTTTCGACGAGACCTTCCGGCTGTACGGTTGGGAAGACACCGAGCTCGGCGTGCGCTTGCGCGAGTCGGGCGTCGGCTGGAAGTTTGCCTGGGACGCGTTCATCTGGCACGTCAAGCTTCCCGGCTACAACACGCTCGAGGTCGAGCTGCGCAAGGCGATCGAGCGCGCGCGGATGGCCCGGCGTTTCGTCGACAAGCATCCCTCGCGCCGCGCCCGCATGGCGACCGGCGCGTATCCGCTCAACGTCGTGCGCGCCAAGTACCTTTTGCCCGACGCGCTGCTCTCGCTCTACGCCGGCGTTGCGACCAGCCGGACCCTCCCGGAGTGGCTGCGCGCGGCGGCGCGCGCCCAGCTGCTCGACGGCGTGTACACCCGCGAACTGGTGCGCGCGCTCGAATCGTGAGCTCGCGCGCGCTGCTCTATTGCGCGGGCGGCGGCATCGGCGATTCGCTGGTGGCCTCGGTCGTCGCGCGCGCCTTGCGTGAAAAGTTCGATCGCGTCGACGCGTTGACGCTGCCCGGTCATCGCGAGACGCTGCTTCGCGTTCCCGATCTCGACGGCGTACTGATCGACGACGGCGGCGACGAGCGCGTGCTGGCTGCCGCGCTGCGCGAGCGGGGTTACGACGCGTGCGTCGTCACGTGGGCCACGGCGCGAACGGCCCGCGTTCCGCAGCGGGCCGGAATTCCGATTCGGGTCGGCCAAGCGCGGCGCTTGTACTCCTTTCGGTTCACGCATCGCGTGGCCGTTCGCAGCGAGCTGGGCGACGTAACCTCGCATTGGTCGGAGATCCTGCTGGACTACGCCCGCGCGCTCGGCTGCGACGCCGCCGACCGGCGGTACCGGTTCGTGCCGACGCCGCACGACGACGAGGAGGCCGAGCGGGTCGTGGCGAGCGTCGCGGGAAGCGCCGGCTTCTTGCTGCTCAATCCGTGCAACGCGATCGCGTCGCGGCGCGGCCTGTGGCCGGTCGAAGGCTGGGCGGCGCTGGCTCGCGCGCTGCACGACCGCTTCGGCGCGACGATCGCGGTCAGCGGCGCGCCCGGCGACGTCGCGATCGTCGAGGCGGCGATCGCACGCGCGCGCCGCGACGCCGGGGCGCCCGGCGGCTTCGTCTCGGTCGCCGGAAAAGTTGGCATCGGCGCGTTCGGCGCCCTAGCGCGGAAGGCGCGCGGATTCGTGGGGATAACGACCGGATCGATGCACGTCGCCGCCGCGGTGGGGTGCCCGACCGTGGGCGTCTTTCCGTTTCAAGCCGACTATCCCGACCGCTGGGCGCCGCTCGGACCCAAGACCGCAATCGTGCGCCCGTCGTACCCGTGCCATCGCGGCGATACGAAGGAAAGCTGCCCCGACTATGCCTGCGTTGCCGCACTGGACGTCGACCGCATCGTAACCGCGACGGCATCGCTGGTGTGAGCGTGCGCGCGACGATTCAGCTCTGCACCTACAATCGAGCCGCGCTGCTGGAACGCGTATTGGACGCCTGTTTCGAGCAGACGTTTCCCGAAGACGCGTTCGAGGTGGTGCTGGTCAACGACGGCTCGACCGACGAGACGCCGGCCGTCGTCGAGCGCGCCCGCCGCCGCGCGACGTGCGAGCTGGTGGTCGTCGACCAGCCGAACTCGGGTTTGGCCAAGGGCCGCAATGCCGGCATTGCGCGCGCGCGCGGGGAGCGGATCGTGTTCATCGACGACGACGTGCTGGTGCTGCCGAATTTTTTGGAGCAGCATTGGCACTCGCACGCCTCGCACCCGCAGGCCATCGTTCGAGGCGGCGCGATCAACGTCGAGAGCTTCGACGACCTCCCGCCGCCGGTTTGGAATCTCACGAACTACAGCGGCAACTACTTTTGGACCACCAACGTTTCGGTTCCGCTGGCGACCATTCGCGCCATCGGCGGCTTCGACGAAAGCTTCGCCGAGTACGGCTGGGAAGACATCGACGTCGGACTGCGGCTTCGCCGGCGCGGCGTCAAGGCGGTCTTCAATCCGCGCGCGCTCGTCTACCATTACAAACCGCGTCCGCGCAGCTCCAGCGTCGAAAAGATGGTTCGTCAAGCGCGCGCGCAAGCGCGGACGGCGGTGCGCTTGGCGGCCATCCACCCGCACTGGCGGACGTACTTGGCCACCGGCATCAATCCGGTGCAGCGGCGCTACCATGCCGCGACGCGCAGGTTGGGTTTCGAGCGGCGCTTTCGCAACCGCTTGGGCGACCTCTCTTCCGACCGTCCGCTCAACGACCGCGAGCTCCGCGCCGCGCGGGCGCTCGCCGGCGAAGCCTACTTCGAAGAACTGGAACGCGCGCTGGCGGCGCAGCCCTGAGTGCGGATCCTCCTTTCGCGCACCGATCGCATCGGCGATCTGATTCTCTCGACGCCGGCGATTGCCACGGTGCGCCGCTCTTTCCCCGAGGCGCACGTTACGATGGTCGTCAGTCCGTACAACGCCGTCGTGATGGAGCGCAACGACGACGTCGACGAGCTGGTGCAGCTGCCCAGTCAGATCTCGCCGGCCGCTTTCGGATCGGCGCGCCATGGATACGATCTGGCGATTGCGCTGGCGCCGCGCGCCGTCGATCTGAAGCTGGTGGGCGCGACGCGCGCGCGAGTGCGCGCCGGATACACCTACGAGCGGCGTTGGGTAGCTCGCTTGACGGCTCGTTTGTACGTGAATCGCTTGATGATCTCCGAAGCCGATCCGGAACTGTGCGAACGCGACCCCGGCCGCATCGTCCGTCACGAGGTCATGCAGCTGCTGGACCTGGTCGCGATCGCCGGCGCGCACCGTCGCGTCGAAACGTTGCGGCTGGACTTGAACGAGGCCGATCGCTCCGTCGCCGCCGAGCTTCCCGCGCGCCCGATCGTTTTTCACTGCGGGAAGCGCTGGTTTGGGGCGGGCAGCACGCTGGCCAGCACGCTGCGGCTGGTCGAGCGGCTCGGATCGCTCGCACCGGTGGTCGTCACCTGCGCTCGAGAGTGCGAGGACGTCGCTCCCGAATTCGAACGGCTGCCCGGCGTGGTGCGCGTCTTCCGGCACTTGCCGTTTCATCAGTGGGCCGGGGTCTTCGAGCGGGCGTGCGTCGTCGTCACCGTCGACACCGGTGCGACACACGTCGCAAGCGCCGTCCGAAGGCCCACGGTCGTGGCCTTCGAACATCGGTACTTCCGGCTGAACTCGCAAGAATGGGCGCCGTACGGCGTTCCCAACGTACTGGTTCGCAAGCCGGCTTCCGAGGACGAGGATTCGCTGCAGCGGTTTCGCGACGAGATCGCGAGCGGCGTCGACGAATTGCTAGATGCCTGAGCTATCGGTAGTCATTCCGACCTACAACCGGCTGGACACGCTGCAGCGGGTCGTTCCGACGCTGCTCGAGCAGGACGTCGACCCGGGACGCTTCGAGTTGCTCGTGTGCGATTCGAACTCGACCGACGGAACCCGCGAGTTTCTCGCCGGCGTATCGCAACGACATCCGAACGTGCGTCATTTGCCGGGGCCCTACAGCGGTCGCGCGGCGGCCCGCAACGCAGGAATCGCGGTGGCCCGGGGCGAGATCGTGCTCTTCAACGATGCCGACATTCTAGCGTCGCCCGATCTGCTGGCGCGCCATTTGGCGCGCCAGCACGAACGCGACGCGATTGCGGTCGTCGGCTGGGAAGTGCAAGTCAAAGACTACGACGATTACCTTCGCAAGCGCGACCATCCGGACGAGCGGGGGCATCTGCATCCGCCGGGACGCCGGCGGCTCTCGTGGCTCTATTTCTTGACGGGGAACGCGTCGGTGCGGCGCGCCGATTTACTGCGCGTCGGCTGCTTCGACGAGAGCTTTACCGGCTACGGGCACGAGGATCTCGAGCTCGGGTATCGCCTCGAAAAGGCCGGCGTCGAGATCGTCTACGAGCCGCGCGCCGTCAACTATCACTGTCAAGACGTGCCGCACGACGACCAGAAAGAGAAAATGAAGCTGGCGGGCCGCTCGACCGTCCGATTCTATCGCAAGCATCCGGACTTCGCGGTCAAACTCAACCTCGGGATGACGCCGGTCTCGCTCGGCCTCCACTCCGCGTTGACTCGCGCCCCACTGCTGTTGGGATATTTCGACGCACGTGCCGAACGATCGAAGTTCGCTCGCGACCTCGTGCAGCAATACTACTACGTTTCGGGAATCAAGGAAGCTTTGGCGGAATGACCGACAAGGGAAAGACGAGTTGCGGCGCGCTGCGCGCCGGCGACGCCGGCGCGACCGTGGAGCTGCACGGCTGGCTCAATCGCCGCCGCGATCACGGCGGGTTGATCTTCGCCGATCTGCGCGACCGGGACGGCGTTACGCAAATCGTCTTCGATCCGGCGCACCCGAGCTTTGCCGAAGCCGAGCGCCTGCGGCACGAGGACGTCCTGCGCGTACGCGGCACGGTGCGGCGCCGTCCCGCCGGAACTGAGAACCCGCGGCTGGACACCGGCGAGGTGGAGGTCGGCGTCGACGAGCTGGAAGTCCTCAACCGCTCGCAAGTTCCGCCGTTTCCGGTCAACGTCGACGAGCCGGTCGACGAGAGCCTGCGTCTGGAATACCGGTATCTCGACCTGCGGCGTCCGCGGCTGCAAGAGAACCTGCGCGTACGCCACCGGATCGTCAAAGCGATGCGCGATTTCTTCGACGAGCGCGGGTTCATCGAGATCGAAACGCCGATCCTGATCAAATCGACGCCGGAAGGCGCGCGCGACTATCTCGTCCCCAGCCGCCTGCATCCGGGTTCGTTCTACGCGCTGCCGCAATCGCCGCAGATGATCAAGCAGATTTCGATGATCGCGGGCTTCGGCCGCTACATGCAGATCGCGCGCTGCATGCGCGACGAAGACCTGCGCGCCGATCGCCAGCCCGAGTTCACGCAGCTCGACGTCGAGATGTCCTTCTGCAGCCAGGACGAGGTGCTCGAAACGATGGAGTCGTGCATGCGCTACGTTTGGAAGAGCGTGCTCGGCGTCGACGTTCCGACGTTTCCGCGACTGACGCACGAAGAGTCGATCGCCCGATACGGCGTCGACAAACCCGACCTCCGCTTCGGCCTCGAGCTGGCGGACGCGAGCTCGATCTTCGCCGGCAGCGAGTTCGGAGTGTTTCGCTCGGCTATCGGCGCCGGGGGCGCGGTCGTCGGCGTGCGCTATCCCGGCGGCGCCGGACTTTCGCGTCGCGACTTCGACGCGTTGACCGAGCTCGCCAAACAGTGGGGCGGCAAGGGGATGGTCTGGGTCGCGCTGGCGGCCGACGGCACGAAGTCGTCCGCCGCGAAGTTCTTGCGCGACGACGAGATTACGGCCGTACGCGAAGCCCTGGAAGCCGAGACCGGCGACGCGCTGCTGCTCTTCGCCGACGCCCGCGCGACGGCGTTCGCGCTGGCCGGCAAGATGCGCAACGAGATCGGCGAGCGCTGCGGGCTGCGCGACACGGAGACCTTCGCCTTCTGCTGGGTCACCGGGTTTCCGTACTTGGAAATCGACGAGGAGACCGGGAAGCCCGTGCCTGCCCATCATCCCTTCACCGCGCCGGCGCCGGGGCAGTGGGAGCTCATCGACCGCGACCCGATGCAGATGCGCGCGCAGCATTACGACATGGTCCTCAACGGCTACGAGCTCGGCTCGGGTTCGATGCGCATTCACAAGCCGGAGCAGCAGCGCAAGATCTTCGAGATGCTCGGCTTGTCGGCGGAGCAGATCGAAGACCGCTTCGGGTTCTTCGTGCGCGCGCTGGAGTACGGGGCGCCCCCGCACGGAGGCATGGCGCTGGGCATCGACCGGATCGCCATGCTGGCATGCCGTGAAGACAACCTGCGCGAGGTCATCGCCTTCCCGAAGAACCAAGTCGGGCGCGACGTCATGATGGACGCGCCCTCGCCGGTGCCCGACGCGGCCTTGCACGAACTTTACCTACGCTCTACACAGCCGCCCTCACAGGGCGACCGATAACCCGGACGTGGGGGTCCCTCGCTTACTCGTTCGCCTGGCCGCTGCCGCGGTGGTTGCCTCGAGTTCCGTGCTTTGGTCTTCGCCGGCCGCGCCCGCCTATACGCTCGGCCCGATTTGCGGTCAGAAAACGGTGACGTCGCCCACCGGCGTCGTGGTTTTGATATTGTTCGCCAACAACGGCGCCGTGCAGCGTTACCAATTGGTCGCGGGCGGCGACAACGTAGAGCACGCCAACGATGCCACGAGCGCCCTCGAAAACACGTACGGTCCGGCCGCCGTCAACGCGCCGCCGCTGAGGATCGTCTCGTTCAAGGCGTCCGAAGGCGGAATGCAGGTGCCCGACAAGGCCATCGATTCGTGCGGAAGGACGCTCGACTTTAATTAACGCACACCCTGGCTGTGCGCCCGCTTCGTCCGGGATTTTTGCTGGCCGCCGCGCTCGCCGCGTGTTCCGGCGCGCATAACGGCGCTGCGTCCTCCGCGTCGAGCGCGCCCTTTCCGCCGCCGCTTCAGCCGTGCGAGGTTCGCAGCGTCGCCCTGCCTTCAGGGCAGGCGGTCGTGACCGCCAATCCGGACGGATCGCTGGCCGGGGTCACGGTCCTCGGCTCGCCGAGCGCGGCCGATCGCGAAGCGGTCGTCGCCGAGGCCCGGCGTGACTTCGGACCGCTGCGCGTCGATTCGCGCGTCGTGGCTCATCCGATCAAGTGGGGATTGACGGAGTACACCGACGCCTGCGGACGTCCGGTGACGCCCTCGCCGCCGCCGTAGTCGCGTCCCGAAACGAACTCATAAGGCGGACGAACGGCCGACCAGGCTGGCTGCCCGCGCAAAGATCCGGTCGAACATCGGGACGGTCAACACGCCGGTGTTGGTGTTTTGGCGGCTGGGATGATACGAGGCGAGCGCGACGACGGTTTTGGAGCCGCGCGTGGCAACGGCTTCGGCGGCGTGCGCGAATTTCGGGCGTGCCGGTTCGAGCGCGTAGCCCAGGTCGCGCAGCGAACGCAGGATCGCCGCAAAACCGATCGCGCCCAGTCCGACGGCGACGCGCAGCCGCGAGAGCGCCTCGAACTCTTCGAGCAGATATGGAAAACAGTTTGCAAGCTCGCGCGGCGTCGGCTTGTTGCCGGGCGGCGCGCATCGCACCGCGGCGGTGATGAAACAGTCGAGCAGGCGCAGCCCGTCGTGACGGTCGACCGCCTTCGCCTGCGAAGCGAAGCCCGCGCGATGGAGGGCGGGATAGAGGAAATCGCCGGATGCATCGCCGGTGAACGGACGCCCGGTACGATTGCTTCCGTGCGCGCCGGGTGCCAGCCCGACGAGTACGAGACGCGCGCGCGGATCGCCGAAGCCCGGCACGGGCTTCCCCCAATACTCGCACTCGCGGTGCGCGCGTTTCTTCTCGCGCGCGATCCGCGCTGCGTACGCGCGCAGCTCCGGACAGCGGGTGCACGCGATCACCGAGCGCTCGATGCCGGACAGCGACCTTGGTCTCACGGGAGAACCTTCGGCGCGTGGGAATATCGAACCCATGGCGGCTTCCGCTTCGGTAGCCGTTTCGGGTTCCGAAGCGGCGCGTCTGGATCGTCCCGGCATCACGCTGCTCTCGATCGCGCACCTCGTCAACGACGCCAACCAGAGCGTCTTGCCGGCCGTCATTCCCTGGCTGATCGCCCACCGCGGAATCTCGCTGACCGAGGCGGCGACCCTCGTCCTCGCGATGAATCTTTCGTCGTCGATCGTGCAGCCGGCGTTCGGCCACCTCTCCGACCGCAAGTCGCTGGCCTGGGTGATTCCCATCGCGATCGTGCTGGCGACGTTCGGCACCGCGGTGATCGGCTTCGCTCCGTCGCTGCCGTTCATGGTGCTCGGGGCATTGGTCTCGGGCGTCGGCGTCGCCGCGTTTCACCCGGAAGGCTCGCGGTTCGCGAACTACTTCGGCGGACCGGCGCGCGCGACCGCGATGAGCTGGTTTACGACCGGCGGTTATCTCGGATTTGCGATCGGGCCGGTCGCGGTGACGCCGCTGCTGCTCGCGTTCGGGCTGCACGGAACCGCGTTCTTGTTGTTGCCCGGCATCGTGCTCGCAGTCCTGATCTGGCGCGATCTGCCGCGCTATGCCGCGGCGCGCGCACACGCCCACCGGGCGCGCCGCCGCCGCGAAGGCAGCGACGACTGGCGCGGTTTCTCGATTATGGCCGGCGTCGTCGCGTTGCGCTCGACGGTGTTCTTCGCAGTCGTGACGTTTACGCCGATCTTCGCAATTACCGTGACGCACGTCGACAAAGCGCTCGGCTCGGTCGCACTCGCGGCGATGCTCTTTGCCGGAGCGATCGGCACGCTGTGGGGCGGCCGTCTGGCCGATCGCGTCGACCGCCGTCGCGTCATTTCGCTTTCGCTGCTGCTGACGGCCGTCTTCGGCGCTGCCATCGCGGTGGCCGGAACGTTCGTCCCGTCGTTCGGAATTCTCGTGGCGCTGCTGATCGGTTTGGGCGTTACGATCGGGCTCTCGGCGGGCGTGATCGTGGTCGTCGGACAGGAGTATCTGCCGCAGCGCATCGGCATCGCCGCCGGCGTAACGCTCGGCCTATCGGTGACGATCGGCGGCTTCGCCGCGCCCGCCTTCGGCTGGATCGGAGATCATCGCGGGCTGGTTCCGGTCTTCGCCGCGG
>DATJUC010000280.1:0-8445 GCA_035502675.1 Candidatus Acidiferrales bacterium
GCGCTGCTCATCGGCGACTCGGCGATCGACGCACTGACCCAGCTCGCGCCCGACCGGCTCTACGATCTGGGCCGGCTTTGGCACGAGTGGACGGGGCACCAGACCGTTTTCGCGGTCTGGGCTGCGCGCCGCGACGCCTACGAGCGCGATCCCGACGCGGTGCGTGCGTGCATGCACGCGCTCACCGACGCCTACACCTGGTCGCGCGCTCACCCGGCCGAAGTCGTCGCGCGCGCGCAGCGCACGATTCCGCGTCCGCCCGGCTTTTACGACGCGTACTACGGTAAGTTGAACTTCACGTTCCATTCGGCCGCGCAAAGCGGACTGGCGGCCTACTGTCGCGAGCTGCACGCGATCGGCGCGATCGCAGCCGTGCCGTCGTCACTTCCGGAGGTCATCGGTGTCCTCGCTAGCTAGCCTGCTCGATCGCGCCGCAACCGGCGGCCGCCTGACCTTCGACGAGGGCGTGCGGCTCTACGAAGAAGCGGATCTGCACGACTTGGGAGCGGCGGCGCACGCGCGGCGGATGCAGCTGCACCCGCACGACGTCGTCACCTACGTGATCGATACGACCATCAACTATACCAACGTCTGCAACGTGCACTGTACGTTCTGCGCCTTCTTTCGACCCGAACAGAGCAAAGAAGGCTACACGATGTCGCACGATCGCGTCCTGGAGCGCGTACGCTACGCCGCGGACCTCGGGGCGACGCAAATGATGATCCAGGGCGGCGTCAACCCGGAGCTGCGGCTGGAATGGTTCGAGACGCTCTTCGCTCGCGTGCGCCGGGAATTCCCAAACGTCGACATCCACTCGCTCTCGGTCTCCGAGATCGTCGGTCTCTCGACGGTCGAGGGCCTTCCGACGCGCGAGGTCCTGCAGCGCCTCAAAGACGCCGGTATGAAGTCGCTGCCGGGAGCCGGCGCGGAGATCTTGGTCGAGCGCGTGCGCAAGCGCATTTCGGCGCGCAAGGTCAAGCCCGACGAATGGCTGGGCGTCATGCGAGAGGCGCAGCTGCTGGGCATGCCGACGACGGCGACGATGATGTTCGGTTCGATCGAGACCCACGCCGAGCGAATCGAACACATGCACGTGCTGCGCGAGCTGCAAGACGAGACGGGCGGATTTACCGCCTTCATTCCCTGGTATTACGTGCCGTTCAAGACGCCGCTGCGCGGCAAAGAAGCGACCGGGCTGGAGTATCTGCGCGTCCTGGCGATCTCGCGGCTCTATCTCGACAACTTCGCGCATCTGCAGGCCTCCTGGCTGACGCCGGGTCTCAAGCTCGGCCAGCTGGCGCTGTTCTACGGATGCGACGATATGGGCGGAACGATCATCGAGGAACGCGTGGTGCACGACGCCGGCAGCACCAACCAGGCGACGCGCCGCGATCTCGAGGAGCTCGTCCGCAAAGCCGGATTCACGCCGGTCGTGCGCGACACGTACTGGAATCTGCGCGAAGACGTCGCGTTAGCTACAGCGTAGCTTGTGGCGGTGCCGGTGGCGCACCGCATCGACGTAGCGCGCGAGCTCTTGGCGCGTGCCCGGGTCCATCGACAGGAACGCGAGCCCGTACTGGTAGACGCCCGGTGCGATCGACTGACAGCGCGTGATTCTGGCGGAAACGACGACTTCCTCGAACGGCCGGCGCAGCTTCGACGGCACCGTTTTGCGCTTGAACGGATTGCGCAAATCGAACACCGTCGTATAGGCCGGATAGCCCGAAAGCACGTCGGACGGGAGCGTAAACTGCAGCTCGAGCACGGCGTTCTCCGTCAGCGCGTCGCCGCACGTAATGAGGAGGCCGCCGGTCGAGACGTTCTCGGCTTTGGCGTGTTTGAAGCCTTCCCGCGCGGTGCGGTACTGGAGAGAAAATTCCGCCTGCGAGCGCGGCTTCGCCCGCATGAGCCCGTGCGTCTCGGGAATGTCCTTGAACGAGGAGATCGGCCGCAGCCGCGTTTCGGGCGTTATCGAATCGATGCTGATCGCGGTGCTTTCGATCGCCAGCGTGTAAATGAATCTCGGCCCGACGCGTATGCGGTCGGTGACGCGCCCGCGGACGGTGGTCGGCGGCCGCCCCGCGAGGCGCACTTCGAACTCCAGAAACGCCTGAGGGTCGAACATCACGACGGAGCGCAACCGGCAACTATCCGGCCCGAGCGTTTCCACGACCGCGTTGGACGGCGACATCCCGCGAGCCGAGATGGTCGTGGGACATTCCAGCGAAATCGGCGACGAATCCGAGCCGAGCATACCTTCGCCGAGATTTCCGGTGCGTGCGCTCACAGCGAGCAGCGGCGCCGGATCAAATCCAGCGCCTCGACGTACCGCGTCACTTCCTGACGCGCGGCCGGCTCGAGTTCGAGAAAGGCGAGCCCGTACGAGTAGCTTCCGCCGCCCAGCGGACGGTGAGAAACGACGCGCGCTTTGACCGTCAACGGCTTGAACGGACGCCGCAAATCGGTGCGGGCGTGCGCGACCGACCGCGTCCGCAAGTCCAGGACCACGGTCTCTTCCGGATGCACGTCGAGCACCTGCGAGGGAAACGCAAAGCAAAGTTCGAGCAGCTCGCCGGGGATGAGGCCGTCGCCGCAGACGATGGACAGGCCGCCCGCCGAGACGTCCGCGGCCCGAGCGGCTTTGAAGCGCTCGCGCGCGGTCCGATATTCGATGGCGAAGTCCGCGGGTAGGCGGAAGGACGCGCGCGCGAGCGCTTCGGTCGTCGGCAAGGAGCCGACGGCCCGCCACATCGAGCGCTCGCGCGCCTGTCGCCGGTGCGTCGACGCGACGGCTCGGCCGAGCTCGTCGACGTTCTGCGCACTCATGCGATCGAGACGAATGCGGTATACGAAACGCGGACCTTTCGACGTCCGATCGACGACGTGGCCGCGGGCAGCGATACGCGCGTGTCCCGGTGCCGCGAACTCGAACTCGACAACCTCTCCGCGATCGAAGAACACCACGGTGCGCAAACGGCACTCGTGTTCGGTGATGCTCTCGATCACGGCGTTGCACGGCGGGGTACCGCGACCTGCGACCGTCGTCGCGTGTTCCAGCGACGGCGACTCGGTATCCCGGCGTACCTTGGGTTGGGGCTGCGTTCCGATCCACGGCATACACAAGAATTCGACGTGCCGCGCGGGCAAGGTTAAGAATCTGCTCGAATCTTTACGCTGCCGACGCGATGGTTGCCGCGCCCAGGACTTCCAGACCGTCGAGGTCGAGCAGCGCGACGAGTTGCCCCGGCGTGACGGCGCGCTGCGGCGTCTCGAAGCGCAGCGCGAGCGAGCGGTCCGGTTGCAGGGTCGCGGCCGACCGAACCGGTTCTGCGCGATACCGTACCATTGCCAGAAGCGGTGCCGGCGCGCTGCCGAAGCGCTCGGGCCGGATCAAATTCGCCGGTTCCGTCAACGCGCCGCCGGCGAGCAGCTCTTCCTCCCGGCCGATCACGATCGTGTTGGTCGCGGCATCGATGCGCGTGACGTATCGCGGACCGTCGTCGCCGGCCGGAAGGCGGGCGCGCTGTCCGATCGTGTAGTCGGCGATGCCGTCGTGGCGTCCGACGCGCTCACCGTCCGCTCCGATCACATCGCCGGGGCGATGCATGCCGGGGCGCAACCGCTCGAGGGTTTCGCGATAGTCGCCCCCCTCGACGAAGCAAATATCTTGCGACTCCGGCTTGTCGTGTACCGGCAAGCCTAGGCGGCGCGCGTGCTCGCGGGTGGCGGCTTTGTCGAGGCCTCCCAGCGGAAGCAGCAGGCGTTCCAACTGCGCCTGCGTCAAGCCGGCGAGGGCGTAGGCTTGGTCTTTTGCGTGCGGCGAACGGAAGAGGTGAGGGCCGTCCTCGCGCCGCTCCAGCCGCGCGTAATGGCCGGTCGCGACGTAGCGCGCGCCGAGCCGGTCGGCATAGGCCGCCAGCGTTCCCAATTTCACGAAGTTGTTGCACGCAACGCACGGGTTCGGCGTCCGCGCGGTCGCGTAGTCCTCGACGAACCGGTCCACGACGTTCTTGCGGAACGTCTCCTCGAAGTCGAGCACGTAGTGCGGGATGCCGAGAACGGCCGCGCTGCGGCGTGCGTCGTCGAAATCGTCGACGCCGCAACAACTTTTCGCGTGAGCGGGTTTGCGCGGCGAGTACATCTTCATCGTGACCCCCACGACGTCGTAGCCGTTTTCGCACAGCAACCCGGCGGCAACCGCCGAGTCGACGCCGCCGCTCATCGCAGCAATCACGCGTTCCTTACCCATCTGTCGTGGGACAGGATAACACTACGGCGGGGCTAACTCAAAGCCCAAATGCCAGCGCTGGGTGAGCGATTTCGCGCGGCACGCGAGGCTCGCGGCCTGTCCCTCTCCGACGTCTCCGAGCACATCCGCATCCGCTCGGTTTACCTGGCCGCCATCGAAGAAGAAAACTGGGCAGCGATCGGGGCGGCGGTGTACGTTCGCGGATTCTTGCGGACGTACGCTCGGTTTCTCGGGCTGGATCCGGAAGAGACGGTCGCGACCTTCAACGGCTCGGCTTCGCCGGCGGCGCGGGGAACCGAGCCCGGACCTTCCTATAGCTCCTCCGGGAGCGCCGCGTCCTCGATCGGCTCGGCGAGCGAACCCCGCCGGCGCGGCTCGGCCCTCATTTGGAGTGCCGCGGTCGTGGCCGTCCTCTTAGTTGCGTTCGTCGTCTACAACGAACTGACGATGCGTCAGCAGGGCATCCCTGCCATTACCGCGCAAGCAACCGCCGCCCCGAGCGCTTCGCCGCTTGCGGAGCCCTCGGTGACGCCCTCGCCGGCGCCGGCTCCGATCGACGGCACCAACTCCCTGGCACTGACGTTGACGGCCCCCTCCTGGCTCAGGGTGACCGTTGACGGCAATGTTAGCATGGAGGGTACGTTTCCGGCCGGGACGTCGAAGACGTTCCACGGGAAGAACGCGCTCGTACGGATCGGAAACGCCGGCGGCGTCCAGATCCGCGTCGACGGCAAAGACGTCGGGAAACTCGGGAACTCCGGGGACGTCATCGAGCGCAGCTTCACGCTCTAAAGGAAAAAGATTCGTTTGGCAACGGAATCATCGTTCGACGTGGTTTCGCGCGTCGATCAGCAGGAGCTCGACAACGCACTGAATCAAGCGAGGCGCGAAATCGAGAACCGCTTCGATTTCAAGAACAGTAAAACCAGCATCGAGTCGGACGGGAAGAAGATCACGCTGGTGTCCGACGACGAGCTGAAGATGCGCAACGTCGTCGACGTCCTGCAAGGCAAGGCCGTCAAGCGCGGCATCGATTTGAAAGCGTTCGACTTCGGCCCCGTCGAGCCGGCCGCCGGAAGCACCGTTCGCCAAGTCGTCACGATTCGCGCCGGGATTCCCAAAGACCAGAGCAAGCCGCTGATGGAGAAGATCAAGGCGCTCAAGCTCAAGGTCACCGCCCAGTATCAGGACGAGCAGATTCGCGTCTCGGGTAAGAGCCGCGACGACCTTCAAAAAGTCATCGCCGTCCTCAAGGCGATGGAGTTCGAGCTGCCTCTCCAGTTCGTGAACTATCGCTAGCCCCATGAAATCCGTCGCCTTCGTCAGTTTGGGTTGCGCGAAAAATCTGGTCGACACCGAGGTGATGCTTGCGAAGCTGGGCGCCGCCGGCTGGCGGCTGGAAAGCGAACCGCGCAACGCCGACACCGTCGTGATCAATACGTGTGCGTTCATCGATCCGGCAAAGGCCGAGTCGACCGAAACCATTCTGGAGCACGCAGCGCGCAAGCGCCGCGGCCAGCATTTAGTCGTGGCCGGCTGTCTCGCGCAGCGCTACGGCGAGCAGCTTCAGGCGCTGATTCCCGAGATCGACGGCGTGGTCGGAACGGGCTCGTACGCCGGGATCGCCGAGCTGCTCGAAGACGTCGAGGCGGGACGGCGGCCGGTGCGGCTAGCGTTCGAAGCCGAGCCCGAGCACGACTTTCTGCCGCGGCTGATTACCACGCCGCAGGCGACGGCCTATCTCAAGATTGCCGAGGGGTGCGACCACCCGTGCACCTTCTGCATTATCCCGCAGCTGCGCGGCGCGTTTCGCAGCCGCAGCGAAGCCTCGATTCTGGCCGAAGCGCGAGCGCTGGCTTACAACGGCACCAAAGAGCTGATTTTGATCGCGCAGGATACGTCGATGTGGGGACGCGATCGAGGACGCAAGCGCGGGGGCCTGGCCGCCTTGCTCGAGCGGCTCCACGAGGTCGACGCGTTGGAGTGGATCCGTTTGCTTTACCTCTATCCGGCGACGATCGATCGCGAGCTGGTCGACGCGATCGCCGATCTGCCGAAAGTCTGTAAGTATATGGACATGCCGCTGCAGCACGCGCATCCGGACGTGCTGCGCGCCATGCGCCGTCCCAGCAACGGCGAACGCTACCTCGAAATCTTGGACGACTTTCGCACGCGCGTTCCGGGAATCACGATGCGCTCGACGTTCATCGTGGGTTTCCCCGGCGAAACGGAAGAGCACGTCGACTACCTCGAATCCTGGATCGCGCGAGCCGGCCTGGATCGCGTCGGATTCTTCGAGTACAGTGCCGAGGAAAATACGCCGGCGGCCGAGCTCGCCGCGCGCGTGCCGGCGCGCGAACGCCGTCGCCGGCTGCTGCGGTTGCGCGAGGCCGGACGAGTCGCGTCGGAAAAGGCTCGCCGCCGCCGCGTCGGATCGGCCGCGCGCGTGCTGGTCGAAGAGCGGCGGCCGCTGCGAAAGAACGATTCCGCGCGCCAGCGCTTGGGCGCCGCTTCGGCTTGGTTCGGGCGCTCGGAGGGCGAAGCTCCGGGCGTCGACGGCGGCGTCTATTTCAGCGGCGAGGCGCGGGCCGGCGAGTTCGCGACGGTGCGGCTCGACGATGCCGGGCCGTTCGATTTCTTCGGACGGGCGATTGCCCGGGAGCTGGCCGGCGTTGGGTAGGACGATTCTTTGGCAGCGCGTCGCTCTGGTGGTGGGGTTGATCGTCGTCGGCATCGGATCGGCGCTGGCCGGCTACGCTTTCGTCCAGCATCGCAATCCGGTGACCGCCATCGCACAGATCTTCGTTCCGACGCCGGCGCAAGTCTTCGGCAAACCCAATTTGCTCGTGCTGGTCGAGGGCTTGGACTACGACTATACCGCCAACGACCTGGAGTACTCGAAGAGCTCGCGCAGCGACGTCATCTGGGCGGTCAATCTCGATTTTACCAACAAGCACGTCTACGAGCTCTCGGTTCCGCGCGACACGGTCGCGACGATGCCTAACGGCACCCAAGCAAAGATCAACGAAGCGCAGTCCGAAGGGGGCGTCAACGAGGCGCGCACCGTCATCGCGCAGTTCTTAGGCATCCCGGGGTTCGATCGCTACGTGGTGCTGCGTATCGATGCGACCAAGGAGTTCATCTCGGCAATCGGCGGGGTCGATCTCTACGTCAAGTCGTCGGATTGCCTGCAGCTCAAGACCAACTGTACCGGCGAGTCGCTCGACTACGACGACACCTGGGGTCACCTGCACATCCATCTCAAGGAAGGCATGCAGCATCTCGACGGCGATCAAGCCGTCGCGTACATGCGTTTCCGCCACGACTGGTGCAGCGATCCCTGCCGGATCATGCGGCAACAGGAAGTGCTGCACGCCATGGTCGCCAAACTCAAAAACGACCGGATTAACACGCTGATGCACGTGCCCCAGCTGCTCGCGGTCTTCCGAAAGTACGTACAGACCGACTTCACCGATTCGGAGCTGCTTTCGATCGCCACGTATTACGAGGGCATCCCGGATTCCGCGGTCGTCAACGCGCAAGTTCCGTACACGGGAGACGTCGATCTGCCCGGGTACGGCGACTCGCTCGTCCCCGACGAAGCCGCCAAGGAACGCTTGGTGCAGACCATGCTGGTCGCGCCGCCGGCTCCCGAGCCGTCGCCCGACGCGATGGCGCTGGCGGCGATCGCGCCGGGGACGCTACGCGTCGACGTAGAGAACGGCAGCGGGATTCCCGGCGCGGCCAAGGCCGTCGCCGCGCGTCTGCGCAAGGCCGGGTTCACGATCGGCGATGTCGGGAACGCGTCGCGCTCCGATTACACCGCAACCGAGATCCACGAGCACTCGACGGTGACGTTTGCGGGTGCGAAGGTTCGGGCGGCGCTGCCGGCAGCGATGCAGAAGACCACCGTCGTGCCGGATCCATCGCCAAGCGCATCCCCGGAGGCCGTGGCGACCGCGACCACGAGCGACGTCACGGTGATCGTCGGATCCGACCTCGCCAAGACGGTTTCGGTTAGCCTGCCGGAGTCTCGGTGAAACGGAGTGTCGCGTAGCATGAAAATCGTCGCTGCGGTGGTATTGGCGTTCGCGGCCGTGGCCGGCGGGTGGCGCGTGCTGGTGCACAAGAGCAACCTGGTGCCGGCGCTCGTCACGCCCGACATGAACGTGCACCTCGAGTTTTCCGACGACCCG
>DATJUC010000281.1:0-2145 GCA_035502675.1 Candidatus Acidiferrales bacterium
TGGCCGATGCGTTCGCGAACGGCGTTTTGGCGGCGGCCGGGTTTTTCTGGGACAGCCTGTTCGGGTTGATCTTCGGGTTCTTGGTGTCGGCGATCGTGCAGGTCGCGCTGACGCCGGCGACGATGGAGCGCTTTCTCGGACCGAACCTGAAGGGACTGCTGTACGCCGCGGGGTTCGGAATCATCTCGTCGGCGTGCTCGTACGGCGCGACGGCGGCGGCGCGCGGCTTCTATCGTAACGGGGCCGACGCGCGCGCGGTGTTCGCGTTCCTGATTTCGTCGACCAATATGAATCTGGCGATCTTGATTCTGTTCTGGTCGCTCTTGGGGTGGCGGTTCGCGTTCGCGGAGTTTTTCGGCGGCATCGTCATCATCGCGGTCGTGACGGCCGGGCTGAGCGCGCTCTTTCGTAACGGCGAGCTGGCGCGCTTGCAGCGGGCCTACGTGTCGGAGCAAACGGAAGAAGAGGACGGCGAGGAATGCTGCCACCACCATCACGACGCTTCGGGCTCGGCCGCGAGGCCGAAGCTTTCGGAAGCCGCGACGTGGCGGCAGGTCGGGAAAACCGCGCTGGCCGACGTCAAGATGCTGCGCACCGAACTCGTCGCCGGCTATCTGATCGCCGGGTTCGCGTCGGCCGTGATCCCGGCCGGCCGGCTGGCCGGAGCGCTGCACGCCGTCGGCGCCGTTCCCTACGTAGGATATCTCTTGCTGCTGCTGGCCGGTCTGGCGATCGCGGTGGCGACCTTCGTGTGCTCGATGGGGAACGTTCCGGTGGCGCGCTACTTGGCGAACGCGGGCATTCCGCTGGGAGCCAACACCAGCTTCATCTACGGCGACTTGCTGATATTGCCGTTGATCGCCATCTATCGCAAGTCGTTTCCGCACCGCCTCGTCTGGGCGTTCGTCGTCCTCTTCGTGGCCGGTGCGATGCTCGCAGGCGCGCTGGCCGACCTGTTCGTCGGTCGCGGCGCGCAGAGCTCGACGATGGGCTCGATGACGCTCAACGATCGTTTTACGCTGATTTCGAACGTGGTCGCGCTGATCGCCGTCGCTGCGGTCGCGCTTACCGCGCGGTTTGGCGCAGCGGAATCCGCTCGCTAGGATCGGAAACGAGGGCCAGCGCGCGGCGCGGAGGGTCGACCGCCGGCCCGCTGCCGATACGCGCGCAGTACGCCTCGAACGCGTGCAGCGGCATCGGCTGTGCGATGTAGTAGCCCTGGGCTTGATCGCAGCGCGCGTCTTCGATGGCCTGCAGCTGCGCCGCCGTTTCGACCCCCTCGGCGGTGACGCTCAGGCCCAAGGTGTGCGCGATGGTCGCGATCGACCGCAGAATGGCGCGGTCGCCCGGGCTCTCGAGCTCGGTGACGAAGGTGCGGTCGAGCTTGATCGAGTTGATTGCGAACCGTTTGAGGTATGCAAACGAGCTGTACCCCGTTCCGAAATCGTCGATCGTCACCTTGACGCCCATCTCGCCGATGGCGCGCAGAATCGAAAGCACGCCTTCCAGTCCGGCCATCAATACGGTCTCGGTAACTTCGATGTCGAGCAACGACGGGTCGATCGCCGCGTCGCGCAGCGCGCGATGGAGCACGCCGACGAAATCCGGATGCGCGAACTGCTTGGCCGAGACGTTGACCGAGAGAACGCGAGCCTCGCCGCGACGCTGCCAGTCGGCGATTTGCTCGCAGGCGCGCTGCAATACCCACGTGCCTACCGGAACGACGATTCCGGTCTCTTCGGCGATCGGAATGAACTCGCCGGGCGAAAGCAGCGATCCGTCGCTTTGACGCAGACGCACCAACGCCTCCGCTCCGATGACGCGCGCGGTGGAGGCTTCGACGATCGGCTGAAAATGGAGCAGCAGGTCGTCGTTGGCGATCGCCTTGCGCAGCTCGTTCTGGATCCGATGGCGCCCCCTCACGGCCTCGTGCATCGCGGCCTCGAAGAAGGCATAGCGCGGGCCTTGGCGTTCCTTGGCACGATACATCGCCGTGTCGGCGTTGCGGATCAGGACGGTCGCATCGGCACCGTCCGACGGATATAGCGCGATGCCGGCGCTGACGGCGATCAGCAACTCGAACTCGTCGATGAAGAACGGCTCGGCAATCGTGTGAATCAGCGCGCGCGCCACGCCGGCGGCCTC
>DATJUC010000282.1:0-2943 GCA_035502675.1 Candidatus Acidiferrales bacterium
GACGTGCAAATCGTCGAGGGGCGCCGCATGCAAGGCCTGTCGGTCGAAGACACGGTCCGTCTGTTCGTGCACAACGACGAGGGCGTGATGGGCGCGGCCGATCTCTCCTGGAGCATCGACAAAGAGCTCGAAACCTTCTTGCGCATCTACGGAAGCGAAGGCACCGTGCTGGTCGGCTGGAAGGAATCCCGGTATCGCCGCCGCGGCGCCCGCGACTGGCACGTTTTCGGATCGGGATACGACAAGATTCAAGCCTTCCGCGATCAGTTGAGAAACTTCTGCGAGGCCGTCGAAGGCACCGCCAATCTGATCGTGACGCCGCGCGACGCGCTGGCCTCGGTGGAGGTCATCGCCGCCGCGTATGCCGCGCTTCAAAATACGCGCTGGGAACGCATCGAGAACCGCTTGGAAGACCTCGATTTCGCCCCGTTCAATCGCCGTCAGGTGGCGGCGGTCTAGAGCAATGGCGATTCATCCGACCGCCATCGTGGAGCCGGGCGTCTCGATCGGCCGCAACACGGCCGTTTGGGATAACGTCCACATTCGTCACTCGACCAAAATCGGCGACGACTGCATCGTCGGCGGGAAGTCGATCATCGCGTACGGCGTCGTCATCGGCGACCGCGTCAAGATCAACTCGTTCGCGTATATTTGCACCGGCGTGCGGATCGAGCGCGGCGTGATGATCTCGGCCGGCGTCACGTTCACCAACGATCGCTTCCCGCGCGCGACGACCCCCGACCTCAAGGAGCTGCTCTCTTCGGACCCCGACGAGCACACGCTGACGACCGTCGTCCGCGAAGGTGCGACGATCGGGGCGCGCGCGACGATCGGTCCGGGACTTACGATCGGGCGCTTCGCAATGGTGGGAATGGGGTCGGTCGTCACGCGCGACGTCCCCGATCACGCGCTGGTCTACGGCAATCCCGCCCGCGTGGCTGGATACGTCTGCGCCTGCGGACAGCCCGTGGCCGGCGCCACCGCCGACACGAAGACCTATCGGTGCGAAAGCTGCAGCGCGACCCGGCAGCCCGGCGAGAAGGGCCTCGCAGCGGTTCGGTAATGCGCATCGGCATCGTCGGCGGCGGCATGCTCGGCATGACCGCGGCCTGGAATCTCTCCAAAGCGGGACACGACGTCACCATCGTCGAGGCCGCTCCTCGCTGCGGCGGTTTGGCCGCCCCGTGGGAAATCGGCGACGTCGTCTGGGACCGCCACTATCACGTGACGCTCTCGAGCGACTCCGCGCTGCGAGCCGTCTTGCGCGAGCTCGAGATCGAGAACGATCTGCGCTGGGTCAAGGCGGAGACGGGATTCTACGTCGGCGGGCGGCTCCACCGGTTCTCGAGCGTGCTCGACTACGCGCGCTTTCCGGCGCTCTCGCTGATCCAGAAGGCGCGTCTCGGCGCGACCATCTTGGGCGCGTCCCGGATCTCGGACTGGCGTCCGCTCGAACGAATCACGGCGGTCGACTGGCTCACGCAGCAATGCGGAAAGGCGACGGTCGAAACGATCTGGCTGCCTTTGCTTCGCGCCAAGCTCGGGGCCAACGCGGAGCGCGCCTCGGCGGCGTTCATCTGGGCGATCATCGCGCGCATGTACGCCGCTCGAAACACCGAGACCAAGCGCGAGCTGTTCGGTTACGTTTCGGGCGGTTACGACCGCACGCTGCGCCGTTTCGAAGAGCGTCTGAAAGGCCGCGGCGTCGAGATTCGCACTTCTTGCTTGGTCGACAGGGTCGAGCCGTGCTCGGAAGGCGTTCGCTTCGTAAGGGCATCCGGCTCGGAGACCTTCGACCGCGCGCTGGTCACCCTGGTTCCTCCGCTGGCGGCGCGGATTTGTCCGTCGCTGACGCCGGTGGAGCGCGAGCTCTGCACCGGCGTCGAGTATCAGGGCATCATTTGCGCGTCGGTGCTCCTGAAACGCTCGCTGAGCCCCTATTACATCACGAACATTGCGGATCGCAGCATTCCGTTCACCGCGGTGATCGAGATGACGGCCCTGGTGGACCGCAGCGAGCTCGGAGGACACGCGCTCGTTTATTTGCCCAAGTACGTCGCGGCGGGCGACCCGGCGTGGTGCCTCGACGACGCCGCAATCGAGCAGACGTTCCTCTCGGCGCTCGAGCGGATGCATCCGTCGCTTTCGCGAGACGACGTGGTCGCGTTCCGGGTCTCGCGCGTGCCGTACGTTTTCCCGCTTCCCACCCTCGACTATTCCAAACGATTGCCGCCGGTGCGGTCATCCACGGAAGGACTCTACATGGCCAGCAGTGCCAACATCGTCAACGGAACCCTCAACGTGAACGAAACCGTAAAGCTCGCCAACTCAGTCACGGCCGAGCTCCTCGCATCCGCCGCGCCGGCGTCCGTGAGCGTGCCGGCATGAACGCGACGCTCTCGATCGATCTCGACAACAAATGGTCGTACATGAAGACCCACGGAGACGGCGCGTGGGTGACGATGCCTTCCTATCTCAACCTGCTGATCCCAAGAGTGCTCGACGTACTCGACACGCTCGGGCCGCGCATCACCTTCTTCGTCGTCGGACAGGATGCCGAGATGCCGGCTCACGCCGACGTGCTCGCAGAGATTCCGCGTCGCGGCCACGAGATCGGAAATCACTCGCATTATCACGAGCCGTGGATGCACCGGCGCGACGCTGCGGCCATCGACGACGAGTTCGTCCGCTCGGAAGAAGCGATCGAAGCGGCCACCGGCCAACGTCCGCGAGGCTTTCGCGGGCCGGGCTTCGTACGCTCCGACGGCATCCTCCAAACGCTCGTGCGCCGCGGCTATCTCTACGACGCGTCGTCGCTGCCCACGTTTATCGGACCGCTCGCGCGGGCGTACTACTTCCGCACCGCCAAGCTGCCCCCGGCGGAGCTGGCGGTACGCGGCGACCTGTTCGGCCGGTTTGCCGACGGATTTCTCCTCAATCGCC
>DATJUC010000283.1:0-7391 GCA_035502675.1 Candidatus Acidiferrales bacterium
TCGCGGCGCAGACGTCGCCGCTCCACAGACTCGTGCCTTGCTCGGCTCCGAAAGCCTGCGCCGCCGCGTCGTTGGGCGACCATCGCAGCTGCACGTAGCCGGTCGCGCGCTCGACGGCGGCCACGACGTCGTCCACGGCTCCGCGCGCGACGTCTTGTGCAAACTCGTCGACCACCGCGGCGACGACGCGATCGACGATGAGGTGCAGCCGCTCGCGATCCCGTAAACGCGCCACGTCGGCGGTATCCAGCGCCTGTGCCAGCGCGCGTTCGAGGTCGTCGGCGAGCGTTCGCCCCCGCTCGTCGAGCGACCGGCGTGCCGACAAGCCTTGCGCGAGCAGCGTCCGGCGCGCGCCGCTGGACGCTTCGTCGACGGCGGCCAGCTTGGGCACCACCTCGGCGCGCGCCGCGTCGAGAGCGTCGACGCCGAGCGCCAGCATCGCGAGTTCGCGGTCGATCTGCCCGCATTCGTCGGCGGCGGCCGCCGCGGCGCGATCGCCGGCGCGCCGCAAACGCGCCCGGCCGGTGCGCCGGATCAGCGATGCGTCGAGTGCCGACAGAAACTGCGGGAAGCGGCTGCGCTCGACGGCCGCCGAGTCGCCGTCGAGGACGCCCTGCGCGTACTCGCGCGCCGAGATCGCGTAGACGTAGGTGCCCGGCGCGTGCACGGCCGCCAAGCGCTCGATGCGCTCGTAGGCGTGCTCCCACGCGGGGCGGCCGTCGGACTGCGGCTGCTGCCAGAGATCGATCTTCGTCTGGACGATGAAGATCGAGTCGATGTGTTGCCGCACGATGCCCAGAAAAGCGGCGTCGCCCTCGGTAAACGGCTGTTGCGTGTCGATCAGATAGAGTACCGCGTCGGCGGTCGGAAGAAACGCGAGCGTGGCGCGGCGATGCGCCGGATTGATCGACGCCAGTCCGGGCGTGTCGGCCACGACGAAGCCGCGTTCCAGAAACGGCGACGCCGCTTTGACGACCACTCGCACCGGAGCGTCGCGATCGTCCTTGGTCGCGTCGTGCAGCAAACCGGCCTCCGAGCTCCCGACGGCGACGAACCGGTTGAGCGCGTCGAGCGGCACGCGCTCCGTGCGGCCGTCCTCGTAGTACGCGGTCGCCTCGTCCGAAGCCGCGTATTCCAGCTCGGTAATGGTCGCGGTCGACGGGTTGATGTCGGTGGCGAGCAGTCCGGCGATTTGCGGACCGCCCGGCGTCGAGACGTAGCGGAATTTTCCGAGCAGCGCGTTGAGCAAAAACGATTTTCCGCTGGAGAACTCGCCGACTACCGCGAGTACGAACTTGGCGCGGGCCAGGCGACGCCGAACGTCGGTGACGCCGTTTCGCCGCTGCGACCCGAGCAGCGTTTCGAGCTCGGCGAGGTAGGCGACCAAACGATCGCGCGCGGCCTCGTAGCGCCGCATGGCATCGGCGTCGACCCTGCTCACGATCGTCGCTCTACGAGCGGATCAGCGCCAGCGCCTCGTCGCGGTGCCGTTCCATCAGCTCCTTGGTGTCGCCCTCGACGTTGAGCCGCAACAACGGCTCGGTGTTGGAGGGGCGCACGTTCATCCACCAATGCGGATACGAGATCGTGACCCCGTCGAGATGATCGATGTCGGCGTCCTTGTAGTGCGCTTGGATCTCTTCGAGCTTGGCGGCGGCGTCGGCGACGGTGCTGTTGATCTCGCCGGAGCGGAACCGCGTATCGATCGGAGCGATCGTCTCGCTGACGGTCTTGCCCGCCTCGCTGAAGAGCTCCAGGCACTGCAGGAACGCAATCATGCCCGAATCGGCATACCAGTTGTCGCGAAAATAGAAATGCCCGCTGTGCTCGCCGCCGAAAACGACGTCCTGTTCGCGCATGACCTTCTTGATGATCGAATGGCCGACTTTCGATCGAATCGGGATGCCGCCGGCCTTTTGGATCAGCTCGGGGACGCTTCGGCTGCAGATCAGGTTGTAGAGAATGCGGGCTCCGGGGTATTTCTTGAGGGTGTTGAGCGCCACCAGCGCCGTGACCGTGCTGCCGTCGATGAGGCCGGCTTTCTCGTCGACGATGAACATGCGGTCGGCGTCGCCGTCGAACGCGACGCCGAGATCGCAGCCGTGTTTTTTGATCGCCGCTTGAAGATCGGCCATGTTCTCGGGCTCGATCGGGCTGGCAGGATGGTTCGGAAAGCTGCCGTCCAACTCGAAGTAGAGCGGCACGACTTCGCAAGGCAGACGCGCGAAGACGTGGGGGGTGGTCTCGCCGGCCATGCCGTTCCCGGCATCGATCGCGACTTTCATGGGTTTGACCTTCGAACGGTCGATAAACGATAGACAATGCTCGGCGAAGTCGTCCAAGATGTTGCGGCGCGTGACGGTGCCGGTTTGCGGGGCCTTCGGAGGGAGATCTCCGGCGACGAGCCGGTCGCGAATCTCCGAAAGCCCCGTATCCAGCGAGATCGCCTGCGCCTGCGAGCGGGTGAATTTCATTCCGTTATACTGCGCGGGATTGTGGGACGCCGTGATCATGACGCCGCCGTCGAGCTCGAACTTGCCCACGGCGAAGTAGAGCGCGTCGGTCGAAACCATCCCGACGTCGAGCACGTCGGCTCCGCCCTCGGTGGCGCCGCGCGCGAACGCCTCGAAGAGTTTCTCGCCCGAAGGACGCATGTCGCGCCCGACCGCGATTCGCCGTCCACCCACCAACGCGACGAAGCATCGTCCGATGCCGTACGCGACCTCGTCGTCGAGCTCGGCCGGATAAATGCCGCGAACGTCGTAGGATTTGAAGATTGCGGGGTCCACTCGGGCTTGCATGGGCGGACTCTGTTCGGAGGGACGTATCGCGACACCTAGGCGCAGCCCCGGAGTACCCCTGACTCGCATAACCGGAACGCTGCTGCTGACGGCCTTCTTGGTGTTGGCGTTGGTCTTTGCCGTGCAGGGTGCGTTTCAAACGCGCGCTCGCATCGCCGACACGTTCGACCGGCAGTCGCAGATCCAGGCGGCGCAGCTGGAGCTCGAAGAGCTGCTGCGACTCCAAATCGACGAAGAGAATTCGCTGCGCGGCTACGCGCTGACGCACGACCCGTTCTACGTCGGGCGCTATCGCGCCTCGACGCAGGATTTCGACACCAAAGAGTCCGCCATTCGCACGATGCTCGTCTCGCAATCGCCGCCGCACGGTCTGGCGCTGCTCGCCCTTCTCGACGAGTACGATCGAATTCAAGTCGAATGGCGGCGCGACATTGCGGTGCCCGTGCTCGCGCATCCCAACCAGCCGTTGAGCGAGTTCGAGCGCCGGACCGACAAGGCGTTTTCCGACTACGAAACGCGAACCGTCGCTCAGCTTCGCGATCAGCTCGCGGGCGTAAACGCCGATTTGGCGCGCAGCACGCAAACCCAGCTCGACCGGACGTCGTACGTCCGCGCGTTTTGGCTGCTGGTCTTCGGTTTGCTGGCGATCATCTTCAACGCGTACAGCTCGCGCCTGGGGCGCGAGCTCGAGCAGGAGCGCACGACCACCGAAGTCTTGCAGCGCGCGTTCCTCAGCGAAGCCATGCCGCTTCCCAACGCCGAGATCGGTGCGGCGTATCAGTCCGGCAGCGAGCTTGCGGTCGGCGGCGACGTCTTCGACGTCTACCGTCTCTCCGACGACCTCGCCTTGCTGCTGATCGCCGACGTCAGCGGTAAGGGCGTCGACGCCGCCGTCCTCACCGCGTTCATCAAGTTCACGATTCGCGGGATCGCGTTGCGGCGCCGCGATCCGGGGGCGATCCTGGCGGAGTTCAACACGGCTTTCGCGCAGACGGTCGAGAACCCGTACCTCTTCGTGTCGATGTTCGTCGCCATCGTCAACACACGAAATTTTCACGTGCGGTACGCGAGTGCCGGGCACGATTCGGCGTTCGTCCGCCGGTCGCATGAAGTGCAGCAGTTGGCCGTGACGGGTCCGGTCCTGGGCGTCATGGAAGAGCCGTTCGAGACCAAGCAGATCAACCTGAACGCGGGCGACGTGCTGGTTTTGGCGACCGACGGGTTGACGGAAGCGCGCGACCGTTCCGGAAAGATGGTGGGCGAAGAAGGCGCGATCGCGCTGATCGCCCAGGCCGATCCGGCGCCCCAACGGCTCGTCGACGAACTCGTCGCCAAGGTCAAGGCCATCGGCGGCAACCGCCTGCGCGACGACCTTGCGCTCTTAGCACTGCGCCCCACCTCGGTCGGGATCGGATTCGACGATGCGTAGCGCGCGGTGGCTGGCCCTGGGCGCGGCGTTCGCGCTGTACCTGTCCGCGGCGCCGGCGGCGCAGGCTGATTGCAACCTTCGCACGCACCAGCACGTCGTGCTTTACAGCAGCACCGAGGATCCCGACGTCCTGCTGTGGGACTCGCGTTTCCGCTTGCGCGCGTATCACGCCGCGACCTTCGACGAGGCCCAAGAACTCGTCCGTCACGCGCGATTGGCGCCCGGAGGAACGCATGCGGTGGTCGAGTCGTGCGTTCCCGACTTCGTGGATTCGCCGCTGTTCGAACGTCCGGCCGACGCCGTCGGCGTCCTGATCGTGTCGGGAAAATACTCGGGTCAGCGCGGATGGGTGCTCGGCCCGGACGTACGTCCGTAGCCGCGGTTACGGGGTGATCGACGGTAACCGTACGGCGCGTGCGAAGACGCGCAGTCGTCCGTCGGCCGAGCGCACTCGTTCGAGCGGCAGTCCGTAGGCCGTTTCGATTGCCTCGCCGGCGAGCACGTCGTCGGCGCGATCGAGCGCGAGCAAGGCTCCGCGACCGAGCAGCGCCAGGCGGTCGGCGTAGGCGGCCGCGTCGTTGAGGTCGTGCAGCACGCAGACGATCGTCTTGCCCGCGTCGGCCAAGCGCCGCAGCAGCGCGAGGATCTCGTGCGCGACGCGTACGTCGAGATGCGAGGTCGGCTCGTCGAGCAGGAGAACCGGCGTCTCTTGAGCGAGCCCGAGCGCGATCCACACGCGTTGCCGCTCGCCGCTGCTCAAGGTCGAAAACAGCCGTTGCGAAAACTCGCCCATCGCTACCGCCGCCAGCGCACCCTCTACCACCTCCTCGTCGTGCGGACGCGGCTGCCATTCCCACCACCGATGGTGCGGATAGCGTCCGATCGCGACGACGTCGCGTACCCGAAGCGCGTCGGGTAAGACGTCGTCGCTGGTCACGAACCCGACGCGCAAAGCGCGCTGCACGGGAGAGAGCGCCGCGAGCGCGGCGCCGTCGACCGTGACGGTCCCGGCCGCCGGAGGATGCAAGCCCGCGATCGCGCGCAGCAGGGTCGTTTTGCCGGCGCCGTTGGGGCCGACGACCGCTAAGAATTCGCCGGCCGTTACGAACGCGCGGACGCCGTCGAGCAGCCGGCGTTCGCCGACGCGCAACCCGAGATCGCGCAGCTCGATCATCGCGATGCCTCGCCGCCGTGAAAATAGAGATATAAGAACGACGGCACGCCGATGAACGCCAGCAGAACGCCGATCGGCAGTTCCGCCGGAGCGACGATCCAGCGGCACACGGCGTCGGCCAGCATGCAGAGCGCGGCACCGATGGCGACCGACGCCGGCAGCAGCGCCCGCGCGTCGGAGCCGACGATGCGGCGTGCGATGTGCGGGACGATGAGACCGACGAAACCGACCATGCCGGCGAGCACGACGCTGGCGGCGGCCAGCAGCGACGAGGCCGCAAGGATGACCCATTGCGCGCGCGCGACGTCGACGCCGACCGTCCGGGCGCGAACGTCCCCCACGCGCAGCGCGTTGAGCGGGCGCACCGCGTACAGGGCGAGCAGCGCTCCGGCGCCGACGTACGGCGCGGTGACGGCGAGCTCGTGCCAACCGCGTCCGGCCATCGACCCCGCCAGCCAAGCGACGATCGCGGTTGCGTAATCGCTGGACTGAGCGCGCACGATGGCCAGCGTCACGATCGCCGCGAACAGCGTCGAGAGCGAAACTCCGGCGAGAATCAAGCGATTGGAGTCGATCCCGGCGCCGCGCCGCGCCAGCGCCGCGACGATCGTCGCCGCAGCCAGTCCGGCGACGAACCCGATCGCGGGCGTCAGCGGCGCGGCGACGCCCGCGAGAATGGCGATGGCGATCGCCGCCGCCGCGCCCGCACTCACGCCCGTGAGATACGGGTCGACCAGAGGATTTCTCAGCATGCCCTGCAGCAGCGCTCCGGCCAGCGCCAGCGAACCGCCGACGACCGCGGCGATACAGACTCGCGGAAATCGCAGTTGCCAAACGATCGTTTGCAAGGCGCCCGTGGCCTCGGGTCGAGCCAGCGCGCGCAACAAGTCGTGCGGCGTCACGTCGGTGCCGCCGACCAGCAGGCTTGCCGCTGCCGCCGCAAGCACCGTTGCCGCCAATGCGACGAACGCGCTAACGCGCGCGAAGCTCGAGGCCAAACGAAGGTCCCGGCATCGGATAGCCGTTGAATACGGCATAGCGATCGTCGAGCATATTGTATCCGCGCAGAACCAGCGCGAGATCGGGACGGACGCGATAGGCGACGTAGGCGTCGAGCGTCGTGAAGTCCGAGGCTTGGGCGTACGCGGGCAGCGCGAAGTCGGCCGGTTCCGCCAGGCCGTCGCTGGCAAGCGTGATGCCGAATCCGTCGAACCGGCTCGCGGGCTGCGCCTCGTAGCGTACGCCGAACGTGCTGGCGAAGACGGGACCGCGGCCGACGATCCGCGTGCCGGTGTCGAGATCTTCGGCACGATAGAGGTTGGTCACGGAAACCGTTTCGACGAAACCGGCGCGGGGTTTGGTATCGAGTGCGAGGGTCACGCCCGCGACGATCGCGCGCCCCACGTTTTGCGGCTCGAAGTCGTACTCGGCCGGGTTCGCGTCGACGATCAGGTTCGAACCCCAGGTCGAGAACCATCCGAGGCTGGCGTTTCCGAGCGGTCCCGTGTCGACCAGCGTCGCGTCGGCGACGCGCGTGCGCTCCGGAACCAGCGCCGGGTTCGAGAAGACGCCTTCGGGAGGATAGAAGAGCTCTTCGGCGTCGGGCGCACGAAAGGCCGTTGCCGCGTTGAGCTTGAGCTGCAGCTGCGCGCCGATCGGAACGATGCCGCCGGCCGAAGGGGAAAGTGCCGCGCCTTCCGCGGTGGCGAGCTGATTCAGATCGCGCTCGCCGCGCAAGCCGGCGTAGATCTCCCCGCCGTTGCGCCAGAACCACTGGCCTTGCGCGTAGACGGCCGTCTGCGCGTAGGCGTCCTGCGCGATCTGATCCTGATAAGCGGCTTCGCCGCAATGCGCGTACGACGTGCACGCGCTGCCGGTGCCGCCGTCGACGCGCGCGTTGCCCGCCGTGAGGTCCACTCCGTAGATGACGCGCGACCGATCGTCGCCGATCGCGTCGCTGATCGCCAGCATGGCGCGCCCGTCGTCG